>JAYYCN010000030.1:0-3888 GCA_036161795.1 Bacteroidota bacterium | reverse complement strand
ATCAGAAGGGTTCCAAAGAGGGTTTTTCCCAGTGTTAATGGTTTTTCAAATTGCATCTGCATCAAACTTTTCACAAAAAGGAAAACTCCGAAACCCAGAATAAAAATGTTAGCGAGCGTGGGAATGGCAGACATCCAATTCCGCTCGAGGTACAAACGATTAAGAAAATTAATCAAAATCATGGCTGCACTAAGCGAGCCAAAAGCAAATCCGTAAATGAGTACGCGGCGGTACATATTACAAAGGTACGCAGGTAATTTGGTTGTAACTAAAAAAGGCCAACACAATGGTTGGCCTTTTTTCGAATAATCTCAGTTTATTCATCTTCGCCTTCAGGTCGAGTATACTCATCAAAATTATACTCGGGGAGCAAATTGGATTTAACATGTCCCACTGTTTCATTTAAAGCGTCAGTAAACTTGTTAAAGTCTTCTTTGTAAAGGTGCAATTTTGTTTTGGTAAAACTACCATCGTCAAAACGGCTTCTCTTGCTCTCGGTGATGGTAATGTAGTAATCATTATTCCGTGTAGCTTTTACATCGAAAAAATACGTCCTCTTACCTGCTCTTACTCGACGGGAAAAAATCTCTTCCTGATGATTATTTGTCTTGTAGTTGTCTTCATTCATAGGCATGACCTTATTGTTGATTTAACAAATATGCAAAAAAATTTGAGGCAGACAACATTTACGTGACATTTTTGAGCCGCTTTTCGCAGACATATTTTGAGTTGTCTACTTCTAAAGAATTTCAAAATTTCGTGTAAACTTAGTGACAGAGCGACACTAAGACTCAACCGATTGATTTTCAAATAACCAGCGGTAATATTCGTTTCGTTCGAGTAAATCTTCGTGTTTTCCAACAGCCATAATTTTACCGTCTTCAATGACCATAATTTTATCAGCACGCATGATAGGTGCAATGCGGTGACTTGACATTAGAATCGTCTTCCCATAAAGTGCCTTTTTTAAACCGTCAATAATGGTTGATTCAGTTTCAGCATCCACAGCGCTCAAGCAATCATCAAGTAAGTAAATTTCCGCATCACGCATCAAGGCCCTCGCCAATGACATTCGCTGTTTTTGTCCACCAGATAGAGAAACACCTCTCTCGCCCACAATGGTCTCCAACCCATCAGGAAATAGCTTCATGTCTTTTACGAGACCCGAATACCTTACAACTTCTTGAATTTTCTTATCGTTCACCTGAATCTCAGATCCAAATGCAATGTTTTCACGCAAGGTGTCGCTGAATAAAAAGACATCCTGCTGAACATAAGCCAAGCTACTTCTAAATACTTTGAGTGAGAAGTCTTGGACCTCAACATCATCGATTAAATATTGCCCTTGTTGTATGTCTAATTGTCTACTTAACAATTGAATCAAGGTTGTTTTTCCAGACCCAGTTTTCCCGACAATTCCTATAAATTCGCCTTTATTAATATCACAGTCAACACGGCTTAACGCATCTATATCTTTATCTGCGTAACGATAAGTGATGTTCTTTAAGGAAATTTTATGCTCCCACTTGATTTCATCCAATCCCGTTTGTAGCTCTTCCTCTTGGTTTAAAAAATCATTGATTCGTCCTTGACTTGCGCTTGCTTTTTGAACCAATGCTGTTGTCCAACCTAGACTTGCCACTGGCCATATCAACATGTTCAAATAAATAATGAATTCAGCCACATTTCCCGGTGTAAATCTACCTGCCTGAACTTCCCAACCACCAACGTATAATACGATAATGGTACTCAAACCCATCAAAAGGGTCATCAATGGAAAGAAAATGGCGTTGATTTTAGCCAAATCAAGGTTTTTCTGCTGGAAATCTAAACCCGATTCACGAAAATCTCGACTAAAGTTTTGTTCAGCCCCAAACGATTTGATGATTCTAATCCCCGCAAACGTCTCCTGTGCTTTTGTGGTAATGACTGACAATTGCTCTTGAATTCTTTTATTCCCCCGATTTATTCTCTTACTTACTACGTAAATCGAATACGACAACAAAGGCAAGGGGATTAACACCCAAAGTGTAAGCCATGAATTTATACTCAACATCTGAGCGATTACCATAATAAAGGAAAAGAGAATATTCACGAAGTACATTATGGAAGGTCCAATGTACATTCTCACATTAGAAACATCCTCTGTAATGCGCGACATCAAATCACCCGTAAAATGCTCACGATAAAACGATTCACTTAACCGTTCATACTTTCTGAAAATCTCGTTTTTCTGATCAAACTCAATATTTCGAGATGTAACAATCAATAATTGTCGCATCAGAAACATGAATACACCTTTGATAATGGATGCTGTTAAAATAGCAACACCAAACCAAAGGACCTGCTTCCAAAACATGCCATACAAAACAGTAGAACTTGACACGGGCAATAGCATTGAGATCGCCATGGCGTTATCAATTCCTAAACGAACGAAAACAGGCACATAAATGGCAAACAAGTTGCTTGTTATCACACAAACAATTCCGCCCATAATCAACCATTTATAGCGGAATAAATACTTATTTAGTGATGCTAATTGTCCCAAAACAAATCGAAACACAAAGGTACCCCTTAAATTTTTGCCAATTTTAAAACTTTTATGCATCTGTTCTGTTCTTATGTTGGGGTAGATTTAAGTTTTCATAGCTGGCAAGGTCCTGGGGTAGTTCCTGGGATTTTGCTTTTTATGTGGGATTGAATTACGGGAGAATGGATGGCTAGGAAGAAATTTTGGAATTTCCACACCAAAGCTTTCCACATTCTATCAATATTCGTATCTTTGCCGTCCAATTGATTAAAACATGCATCTAACAGCAGAAAGAAAAAAAGAGATTTTTGCCAAGTTTGGTGGAAGCGAGAAGAACACTGGGAGCACTGAAGCTCAAATAGCCATGTTCACCGAGCGCATTAACCACATTAGTGGTCACCTTGAAGGAGCAAGAAAAGATAAGAGTGAGGAATTATCCTTGATCAAGTTAGTAGGTAAGCGCAGAAGCTTACTTAATTACCTAGCAAAACAGGATATTTTTAAGTATCGTGATCTAATTAAGGAACTAGGATTACGTAAGTAATCTCATCCTTATTTTATGAATAGAAAAGCCCCGTTCGCGCAAGCGAAGCGGGGCTTTTTGTTTGAATAAAAAATACAGTTATGAATAATATCGTAAAAACCGAATTCGATACCGGCGACGGCCGTATCGTTGAAATTGAAACCGGGCGACTGGCCCGTCAAGCTCACGGAAGCTGTGTGGTAAAAGTGGGTAACACCATGATCCTTGCCACCGTTGTGAGTAGTTATGACGCCAAAGACGGCGTTGACTTCCTTCCCTTAAGTGTTGATTACCAAGAAAAATTCGCTGCAGTAGGAAGAATTCCTGGTAGCTTTTTGCGTCGTGAGGCACGTTTATCTGATTACGAAGTATTGATCTCTCGTTTGGTAGATCGTTGCTTGCGTCCACTCTTCCCAGAAGATTATCACGCCGATACTCAGGTTATGTTGTCTCTTATTTCTTCAGATGAGAACATCATTCCAGATAGTTACGTTGGATTGGCTGCATCAACTGCACTTATGTTATCAGATATTCCTTTCCAAGGGCCTATTTCTGAAGTACGTGTAGGACGTGTAGATGGAAATTTTGTCATCAACCCGACAGCAGATGAATTGGAGAAGTCTGATTTGGATATCTTATTAGGTGGAACAGAGAAAGACCTCAACATGGTAGAAGGAGAAATGCAGGAACTTTCCGAGGAAGAATTTCTTGAAGCGTTGAAGTTCGGTCATTCCGCTATCCAAAAACAATGTCAAGAACAACACGCATTGTTAGAAAAAATGGGTGGTCGCAAGGATCTTCGTGAATACAACCATGAAGATAACGATGAAGAATT
>JAYYCN010000029.1:0-4336 GCA_036161795.1 Bacteroidota bacterium | reverse complement strand
CTCTTGTTCAGTAAAAGTAATACGAAAATAGTTAAAAGCCTTGTACCGCTTATAATATCCCAAAACAAAGCGACCCATTCTTAATCCGGCCCATCCTGCTTGATGTATGACCATATTCCTACCATCTTTGTTTTTTAGCGTAACAGGTTCATCTAAGAATGTGTGTGTATGTCCTCCCAGAATCAGATCAACACCGGATGTTTTCCTGGCTAAGGTTAGATCATCAATCTTATCAGAATCTGGATATTCAAAACCAAGATGCGATAAAACAATGACGGTATCACAGTTCTCTTTGCGACGAAGTTGGTTTATGTTTTCTTGTAGGATGTCGATGGGGTCTATATAGCTTAGGCCTTGACGATTATTCTTTCCTATTAAACCTTCGAGATTCACGCATACGCCGGTAACTCCAATTTTCACAGGGCCTTTTTTGATAACCTTATAAGGAGTAACGATGTCTCCCAATTCTGAACCAGACATTTCGTAATTGCATAACACCGTAGGGGTTTGATGTAGCTTCCTTAGGGTGTATAAATGGTGTACACCTTTATCAAAGTCATGATTACCTAAGGTGGTGGCATCATACCCCATTTTTTTCATCCAAGAAAGTTCAGGATCGCCCTGGAATACATTGAAATAAGGTGTTCCTTGAAATACATCACCGCAATCAAAAAGAGCCAAATGCTCGTATTTGAACCGATACTCTTGAATGACCGAAGTCAACCGAGCCATCCCACCTTGATTGGGGTAACGCTTATGATTGGCTGGGAAAGGAAGGAATCGGCTATGAAAATCATTGGTATTGAGCAAAGCCCATTGCCGGGCTCTTGGTTTTGTCCAAGAATTTAATGGTCGCAACATCATACCGCCCGCTAACACCCAACCTGTTTGTTTAATAAAGTTTCTTCTATTCATAGTTGGTGTATTCTAAGGGTTGGACGTGGTTGAAGACCGTTATTTGCCAGAGACTCTTTTTTTAATTCCTCAAGGAACAAATCGCGAAGAAAAATCCCTGTTTTTATGATTCTTTTTGCGTTCTTCAGCATATTAAAACCATCACCACCGCCAAGCATAAAATCGTTGGTGGCGATGCAATAACTTTTTCGGCTATCAAATTTATTTCCATTGATGATAGCTTTAGAATACGTGCTGTCATTAATCCATAATTCTGCCCCAGCAATAGGGGTGCCTCCCAATTTAGCAATGTAATCAAACAGAGTTGATATGTCTGATCCTTTCAAAATCAATAAAACCACTTCGTTATCGAATGGTATGACTTCATATACATCACCGCGCTGTATCTGTCCGCTATCGATACTTTTTCTCAATCCGAAGTGATTCAATACAGCAAATTGTGGCTCTGGGTGATTTTTATGTTTAGCCCATTCTTTGCTTCCTAAAAGGGTCCAATCTGCACATAATCGAGCAAGAGCCGCCTCAGATTGACTCTTTTCGGTTACTCGACCCCGTGTTTGAACCGGTTGAAAATAATATTGGCTTTGGCCAATGATCACTCCCATTTCCTTTTTTAGTGAATCCGAATAGCAGTTGATCCATCCTTTGGTTAATGAGTCTTCAGCAACCCCATGATAAATTGGAACAAAACCCTGTTGTTTAATTACGGGTTGTATTCCACATCCTATAAAACCAAACAGAAGTAATAAGTAGAAGCAGCTGAATTGAACGGCGTTCCGTATTCGCATCTCGGATACAAATCTGTTGAGTTTTGGTGAATACAATGTGACTAAAGTTTTAATGAGCCGTAAATTAAAAGGATTAGATTTGAGGAAAGAATTATTTAAAAGGATTTTTGCAAAAAATTATGAGAAAGATATTTGTAATAGCCGCATTATTTTCTTCGGCTTCGTCAAGCTTCGCCCAAGAAGTAACCCCGTGTACTGAAATCTTCATTTCTGAATATGTTGAAGGTTCAAGAAACAACAAAGCCTTGGAGCTTTACAATCCAACAGAGTCAGAAATTGACTTGTCTCAATACCGTACAACCCGTTGGCAAAATGGATCAGCTACTTGGGCATCTCAATATAGTGATGTGTTGTCTGGGAAAGTAGGTCCTCGTGAGACTTTCGTAGTGGTGATTGATAGAACAGATCCGAACGGAACGGGCTACGATACTCCAGTGGTTGAAGATTTGCGTTATAAAGCTGATCTGTTCGTAAGTAAAGATTACAATGTTTCATACAGCATGTCTTTTAATGGGGATGATGCTCTATCGGTAGATAAGTACTATGAAGACTATGAGACATGGGTAGCCGTTGATATTTTTGGTAAAATCGGTGAGCGTCCTCCTTTCGGCGGATGGAGTGACTCTTTTCCATACAATGAAGGAAACGGAACCTGGTACACCTCTAACCATACGTTGGTTCGTAAGCCAGAAGTGATTACGGGTATTGATACCATTATGCCTATTCGTCGTGGTGTTCAAGAAACAGCTCCTCAAGCGGTGAATCCACAATATTTTGATCCTTCTGCTGAGTGGGAGTTGTATCCTCGCGATTTCTTTGATTCATTGGGCTCACATGTTTGCCGTTGTGCAACCTTATCAAATGAGAAACAGTCAAAGTCAACCGCGAATGTGTTTCCAGTGCCAGCAAAAGACCGTATCTTAATCGATGCAAATACAGCGATTTCTAATGTGCGAGTTTTTGGAGTAAACGGACAAGAATTAACAAATCAAGTAAGGATTGTGAGTCCTGTTGCACAGGAAAATCCAATGCATCGCATGTTGGAAATGGCGCGGCTTAATTGTGGGGTCTACTTCCTGCATATTGAGTTGGTGAACGGAAACGTTATCACTAGACAAATCACTAAATAAAACAGACTTTTTATGTTGCGCTACCTAGCGGGTCTAGTGTGTTTACTTTCGTTTGTTGGTTCTTCAATTGGTCAGGTAACAATTAAAGGAAAGGTAACAGATGGTATATCTGGTGAGTTGATCGAAAATGCTCGTGTTACCGCGGGTAGCACAACAACAGAAACAGATAAGTACGGAAATTATATTTTAAAAATCCCTATGGGAGAGTACCAAGTTAAAGCAGCCTTTGACGGGTACTCCACTGAAAAACAATTTGTTCAAGCGGATCGAAATTTAATCCGAGGAGTAAATTTCGAGTTAGAGAATTTAAGTTCTTCTATTCAAGCAGTACAAATCGTAGCTTCCTTAGCAAAAGACCGAAAAACACCGGTAGCTTACACCAATATCTCGGGTAAAGAAATCAAAGAGCGGCTAGGTAGCCAAGACATGCCGGTCTTGTTAAATAATATGCCTGGAGTGTATGCTACTCAACAGGGAGGTGGTGCAGGAGATGCGAGGATTACCATCCGTGGTTTCAATCAAAGAAACATAAACGTGATGATTGATGGTATACCAGTAAATGACATGGAAAATGGCTGGGTATACTGGTCAAACTGGTTTGGTTTAGGAAGTGTTACCGCCTTAACTCAAGTCCAAAGAGGTTTGGGAAGTAGCCGTATGGCCAATCCCGCAGTGGGAGGAACGATTAATATCATAACTCGTGGCATCACAAAGAAACCCCGTTATTCCGCAACAATGGAATATGGCGATTCCCGATATCAAAAGTTTAACCTGGATTATTCAAGCGGCTTACTACCTGGTAATTGGGGCTTTACTGCTGCGCTTACACGCCGAACTAGCACAGGATATGTGGATGGACTTTTTGATGATATGTGGGCATATTTTTTCAAAGCAGAAAAAGAATGGGGTAGAAAACACAGGCTGTCACTTACTGCGGTGGGTGCTCCTCAAAGTCACGGTCAGCGATCATACAAAGCACGATTGAGCCTGTATAATCAAGCACTCGCAAAAGATTTAGGTATGGATACGGTGTTGGCTGCGAGCAATGGTTTGAATATGCCTGTGGATCAAGGTAGAAAGTACAATCAACACATGGGCGAATTTGCTACTCCTGTGAATTGGGATAAAAAAGGTAATGTTATTCTTGCGGCCGACAAACGCATCATGAATGAGCGTACCAATATGTTCCACAAGCCACAGATTTACTTAAAATATGATTTTAAACCCAACAATAAGTGGTTTTCCAATACCATTGCTTATGTATCCATCGGTCAAGGCGGTGGGACGAGAAGTGAAGGGATAAACCAGGTTCCTAGTGTTTATGGACAATTCGACTTTCAGTCAGCAGTAAATCAAAACATGGACTTCGGTCAGTTTTCTGCTTACGATCCTACTTATTCAACCACAGAACGTAAAGCAAATCGTATCCTTGCACGATCGGTTAACAATCACGTTTGGTACGGTTTATTAAATACCACTCAGTATAAACCTTCACGATTTTGG
>JAYYCN010000028.1:0-7354 GCA_036161795.1 Bacteroidota bacterium | reverse complement strand
ATTAAAGAGTGTTCTTTTACTCAAAAATTTGTTTTTTTGCGGTATGACTAAACACGCATATGTATTTCCTGGACAATGTTCTCAGTTCGTTGGAATGGGAAAAGAATTGTACGAAGAATCAAATTCTGCCAAGGAGTTATTTGAAAAGGCAAATGACATCTTAGGTTTTAGCATTACAGATTTGATGTTTGAGGGAACGGCTGATGATTTGAAACGTACCGATGTGACTCAGCCGGCTATATTTATTCATAGCGTAATTGCAGCAATGGAAATGGGTTCTGAATTTCAACCAGATATGGTTGCAGGGCACAGCCTAGGTGAATTTAGCGCATTGGTGGCTGCGGGTGTTTTAAGTTTTGAAGACGGATTAAGGCTAGTTTATCAACGTGCATTAGCTATGCAAGAAGCTTGTGAAATAGAAGCAGGTACGATGGCTGCTGTTTTGGCCTTGGCTGATGAAACAGTAGAACAGATTTGCGAGAATATTGATGGTGTGGTTGTGGCAGCGAATTATAATTGCCCTGGTCAGTTGGTTATTTCTGGAGCTGTTTCAGCTGTAGAAGCAGCTTGCGAAAAAATGAAAGAAGCAGGAGCCAAAAGAGCTTTGATTTTACCCGTAGGTGGTGCATTTCATTCCCCTTTAATGGAGCCGGCTAGAGAGAAATTGGCCACAGCCATTGGTGAAACAAACTTCAATTCCCCTGTATGTCCAGTTTATCAAAATGTTTCCGCTGCGCCACAAACGGAACCGTCTGAAATTAAATCGCAGTTAATTTCTCAATTAACAGCACCTGTGAGGTGGACGCAGTCTGTGACCAATATGATTAAAGATGGAGCGGAGGAGTTCACAGAAGTAGGACCAGGAAAAGTCCTTCAAGGCCTTGTAGCAAAAATCAAGCGTGGACTCTAAGATAATTACCGGATGACGTGAATAACCCCATTCAGCATTTTAGGGTTGCTCGGATTCTGCGTTTCTTCTAAATCCAAGATGTAGAAATAGGTTCCCGAGGGTACTTCCGGACCAGCGTTTTCAACCGTGCCGTCCCAGCAATGGGCAAGATCATCGGTATGAAACACCAATGCACCCCAACGGTTAAAAATTCTTAAATACCCTTTCTCGCATTCTGGGGAAAAGCCATAAATACGAAAACAGTCATTAAAACCATCGTTGTTTGGGGTAATGGTGTTGGCAATCAGAAGCTCTTGTACTTTTCCGGATGTATCGTTTCCTGTTATAAATTGGGTATCTACACAACCGGTAAGTGAATTCTTAAAAATCACTACACAATCAAAATTTGGATCATCAAATTCATGGTTTACCGGATTGTCATTGATGATAATTTCTGAATTATCTCCAAAGTTCCAAAAAATGCTATCAAAAGCATCTCCTTTGGCTTGGAAAAGAACGCCTGATTCGCAGGGTTGAATAAACTGTTCAACTTCGGCTTCCGGTGACAGAATTACGGTAACATCGAGTGAATCGAGGGCCTCTACATTACAACTATTCGGTTCAACAACTCTCAGATAAACACGGTATGTTCCGGTATCTTTATAGGTATGTATTGGACTAAATAAGGTTGAAGTATCTCCATCACCAAAATCCCAGAAATAATCCGCAGTGTAGCGATTTATCGGTATGAATTCATTTCGTTGTTTCAAGCATAGGGTTTGAATGGTACGGAATTTGGCATCAATGGAATAACCAAGTCGAAAGTCGAGTTTGAAACTCGCATTGGAGCATCTAATACTGATGTTATCTTCAAAAGCAGCTCCTGTTGTTGTAGGAAAATCATTCAATCCAGGAGGTTGGTTTGGGCATGAGGCGCAAACCGACTGATACACGATTCCACGTTTATCAAAACGACTTGTACCACCATCCACGTGATCTTCGCTTTCATCTCCTCCAAAATACGAAGCGTATAATAGGGATTTGGCATCTTTAGATAACGCAAGAAGGTAGAAGTCATTTCCATCAGTGTTTGATTGGTGAGCATCTGCGGTTACTTCCAATCCGTCGGTAGTTCCACTGTTTCCTACACCGATATTAGACCCCCAACCGCTAAAGTAAATCTGATAGCAGTCATCTACCATAAAAGCAGAAGGGCTTAAACTTGGGTTGCCCCTATCTGTATTTCCAAATGTGGTAATGAGTTCTAAGGTAGTCAGATCATTATCAAAACGGCCGATCATCTGTCCGCTTCTATCTTGGCCGTATAAGCCGTTAGTTCGAGTAATATCACCAGTTGTTTGTCCTGTGAAATATACTTTACCATCGGGATCTAAATCAATAAAATAGATTTGGTCATAGGCAACAGGTTCGGGTGATATTCCCCAATTACCCCAATACGTGCCTGCTAAATAGTTACCATTACTTGCATCTAGCTTTGAAATGAAACCATCTATTGCTTGCCTGTAAACGGTATCATAGGGGTTATTTCCTTCAATAGGGAAATTATCGCTTTCTGTACCTCCACCAACAAATAAATGACCTTGATTATCCAGTCGGCAAGAGTAGGTTGCATCGTGTTCGTTTCCACCCAAGAAAGTACCCCACCTTAAACGACTAAAATTTGGAGAAGTAGAAAAAACCAATCCGTCTGTGAGACCGCTATTGTTTGATTGATAACCATTAATGCCATTGATAACGTCGGTTTGAGTGCAGGTAGCGATGTATACATTCCCATTTTCATCGGTGGTAATATCCCCACGGTAGTTATCGGCGTAATTAAACAACAGATTACTACGTAGCGCTGCATTGTTCGTTTGGAAACCGTCATTGAAACGCCCTCCCAAGTAGGTGCTTCCCATCATTTGAGTGCCGGAAGGATTAAATTTGGTCATGACGATATCGTAGCCTCCAGCCCAATTAACTTGAAGATTTGAATCTAAGTGTATGGGGAAGTCATCAGACTCTGTGCTGCCTAATAACAAGAGGTTGTCCTTGGAATCGGTACATAAACTATGCGGATATTCGTTATTATTTCCACCCAAGTAAGTGGCATATAATAAAGTTGAGCCGTCCGGGCTGTATTTGCTGATGCTGATGTCACAGGGTAGATATACGGGTTCTGCTGGGTTGCTGCTTCCACCATAAGTAGTTTGAAAAGCACCGGTTGTTACAGGGTAACTGCGACTTGAAGCATCAACGATTCCACCAGCGTACAAGCACCCGTTGTTATCGAAGGTTGCCGTGAACCCAAAATTATCGGCTGTGGAGCCACTGTATGTACTGAAAACCAATACAGGGTCAATTCTAAAGGGTTTTGTTCGTGATACATTTGGCGTTTTTACCCACACTTCATTCTGGGACTTTGGCACATAGGTGCATTTGAAGGGTTTGTTTTCTTGAAATGCGATTGCGGGGCCAAGAGTAAAAGTGGCATTTTCCCCAAATAAAGACCATCCTTTAGATGTGATTTCGGTGTTTTTTACCCCGGCGCATTTTAATTGTATGTTGTCTACATTGGCACCTTGTTTTAAGATCCAGTCAAATTCAACATGACCCTTTTGGGTATATATCTTCAAGTCTATGTTTGGATAGATATCGGCTAATCGTATGCCTTTGTACCCTGTCACTCCTGTTTTCCAATCTTTGGGGTTCTTTGAGAGATAATAGTTAAAATAGAATTCGGTGGGACGTTCAAAAAGCACGTGGCTAGGATGTTGCGCTCCGTTGAATATCACATCCATTACTTGGTAACGAATGGTAAAGCTTGTATCCATATCCTTGAAGTGAACGGACTGATGAATTTTTGGTTTATCCTCTGGATTTATTAGGCGTAACCGTAGTCGATCATTTAAGACATAAATCTGTCCTAAGGGGACTTTAATTAGGGCAAGTGGTTCGGATTGCTTGTAATGCGAAGGAACTGTAATTTGACCTACGTTCGGCTCAAAATACAATTCCTGCCCTGTTAGGGTGGAAAGTTGTATAAAAAATAGAAAGAGCCAGAATTTCCGCATACCTAGATTAACAAATTTAATCAAATGTATGCAGAGCCTAACGTCAGTTTTTTGCTTCTGTAATGGATACGTTCAAGGCTTGTGACAGAATAGTGGCGATTTCATCACTCTTTAAACCATAGGGAATACTACCCGTGAAAAGAAATTTTTCTGCTTTTTCTGGGGAAGTGAATCTGTTACCCGTGAGGTTAGATAAACTCTGGATCACGAAGTGCAAATCGGCTTCATTGAAGCGCATTACCCCATTCTCAACTCTCAATGGATTCGATGTTTTATTCCAAGCAAATATAGAGTCAGTTTGTGCAATCACCCCCTGATTTTTGGTAAGAGTTGCTTCAGATTTGAGGTTGTTAACACGTACTTTTCCATGCTTCACAAATACTCTAACCTCTTGATCAGGAAAAGCGTCTACATCAAAACCAGTACCTAGAACGGTGACATCAATATCATTGGCATTTACTGTGAAAGGGGCATTTTCATTTCTAGCAACCTCAAAGGAAGCGTGACCAGAAAGTTGAATATTTCTACTTGTTTCGTTGATTTCATAACTTAGTTCACTATTAGATGCCATGGTTACTTCGGTTCCATCTGGTAGCTCAATTAAACGAGTTTCGCCAGAACGTGTATTCTCCGTAACTGTATGGATGGGCGTTGTAACGGTCGGTTGAAAAAAGAAATAACCCGATAGTGCAAACAGTGCTAGTACGGCAGCATAAGATAATAATCTGCGGTAAGTTACACGTAGACCAGTATTGTGTTTTGTTGATTCTACTTCAATCTGAGCCTTTAATTTATTCCACGCTGCGTCGTTTCCCGCTGATTCAGATGGCACATAGTTTTTTGAATTTTCCCACAAGTCCGAGAATTCGTCGTTGTTATTGTAATGATCGTTTTGACTCATGGTTATGGGTGGGTTGAAACTAAAACAGGTTCTTGGTTCATGGCCTCTACCTGTTGCTGAATTAATGCTACGGTAGAAACAAATTGTGGATTCTGCTGTAACCATTCTTGCATGATTTGTTCTTCTTCATGCTCCATAAGTCCAGCAGCAAATTTGGTAATTAAGTTAGATTCAAGTTGTTCTTTCATCTTAGGATTTTGTGTAGATAGTTACATAGACACTGTTTTTTTGAGTATCCCCCAAAAAAAATCAGAAAAATGATTATTTTCTTCTAAGGTACACGTTTTCAATAGCTTGGGTAACCATTTTGCCTTCGTGTATGGGGGTGTTTGGGTGAGATTTTTTATTTAATGTTTCCCATACGTTGTGAATGACATGGACATGGTTGGATGCACTTCCCTCATACCCTTGATATATATTAGGAGGAGGTGCAGGAGAAAGCGTTGGCATTTCGTAGTTTTCTATATGGCAGTAGCGTACTTCGTTCATATACTGACCCGAAATCTCGATACTTCCTTTTTCACCAATCAGTTGGATGCTACTCTTGAAATTTTTGTCCCAAATCGATGTGGTGTAATGAAAACTACCTTGTTTTACGACCTCCGTTTCAAATTGAAAGCTGCCGCTATCCTCAAATTCAGTGTTGGGGTGATTGTGATTGAAGAAACGAGCATCTTGGATTGTTAATTCCCCAAATAGCCAATAAAGCATATCTACAAAATGCGAAAATTGGGTGTATAGTGGGCCACCATCTAAGTCTAATGATCCGTGCCAGCTATCACTGGAGTAATAACGATCATCACGATTCCAAGCACAATCAACATGAACGGAAAATAATTTTCCTAAATATTGGTTATCAATGACTTCCTTCAGCCAAACTGAGACAGGTGAATATCGGTTTTGCATTACACAGAATATATGTAGACTCCGTTTTTTTGCCAATATTTCCAGCTCTTCAGCTTCAGAATGTAATAGGGTTACCGGTTTTTCAATAACTACGCTCTTGCCCGCGGATAGGCACTGTTTAGCAATACTAAAATGAGTGCCATTTGGTGTACATACATGGATAACTCCCAAATTACGTTCACTTAAGAACTCATTTAATGACGCGAAGGCGTAGGTATAAGTAGGCCCCTTGGCTTTGGGATTTATATCAAAAAAACCAATCAAATTCAGACCCGGGTGACGGATGATTTCTTCGGCGTGTCTGTTGCCAATTCTACCCATTCCGATAATACCAGCACCTATTTGTTTGATCATGTTTCAGCAAAAATGCGAAACTTTTCAAACTTGTGGTTATCCTGACCGATTAAAATATTGGAAAAAGACGGTCTTGGAGGTAATTTGCACGTGGAATGGGAAAGGAAAAGATTCTTATTATCGGTTCCTCCGGACAATTGGGTACGGAGTTAGTAGAAGCCTTAAGGTATATTTACGGAGCTAGTTCTGTTGTTGCATCGGATATTCGAAAAAGTGATAACCCTGTTTTTGAAACAGGCCCTTTTGAAACATTGGATATACTAGATCTTGCTAAATGGAAAGATATTCTTCAGAGACATCAGCCAACCCAAGTATATCACTTGGCGGCGCTATTGAGTGCAACGGCTGAGCAGAATCCTGAGTTTGCATGGAAACTTAACATGCAAGGTTTGTTTCATGTACTCGATGCAGCCAGAGAAGAAGGCAGTAGTATTGGCCGTGTCTATTGGCCAAGTTCAATCGCAGCATTTGGCCCAAATACACCACGTTTTGATACTCCACAATATGGGCCAATGGACCCAACCACAGTTTATGGAATTAGTAAATATGCGGGAGAATTGTACATTCAATACTATTTCCAACGTTATGGGGTGGATACCAGAAGTTTAAGGTACCCTGGATTGATTGGTCACAAGAGCGATGCAGCTGGAGGTAGAACAGATTATGCGGTTGGTATCTACCATGATGCTTTTATTGGCGAAGTTCATGATTGTTTTTTGAAGGAAGATACCATTCTTCCGATGTTGTATATGCCAGATGCGGTAAAGGCAACATTGGACGTGATGCATGCTGACCCAGAAAAGATAAAAATGCGTATGAGCTATAATTTAGCTGGAATGAGTTTTGCTCCTGAGGAAATTGCCGATAGCATTAAGGAACACATTCCTGATTTTCAGATTGCCTATAATCCTGACTATCGACAAGCGATTGCTGATACGTGGCCTGCCGTTATAGATGATTCACTTGCTAGAGAACACTGGGGTTGGAAGCCAAAGTATGACCTAGCGGCAATGACAAAGGATATGCTAGAAAATATTGCTCCTCGATACTCATAATGCGCTAAAAATCAACCTTACTTATTATTTGTTATAAAGATGCTATCCCTATCGTCTCGCCAATCAGTGTAGTAGTAGTTGATCGTGTGATTTTCACCTTAACCAGATCGCCAATCTGGTAATTCCCTTTTGGAAATACAACCACATTATTGGTGTCGTTGCGACCCATCCAATC
>JAYYCN010000027.1:0-6079 GCA_036161795.1 Bacteroidota bacterium | reverse complement strand
TCATTGAATGGATTGGGTTTATTATTTAATGAGTCACCCAGATGAAATCCAATGTATTCTGTATTTAGAAAATCCGTAATGATGCCATTGATTTTATTTTTGTATTCCGGTGAAATCTTTCCATCCGATGTCAATATCTTATCTCTAAAGGAACTCTCTACTCCATTAAAAAAATCATACTGACCAGCCATAAATTGCATAAACGCGGTTTGTTTGCTCTTTATAAAGGATACATTTACAGCTTTCAAATACGGTAATTGTACTCCATCTTCAAATTCGTGATATTCGGGATTCTTTAATAAAACGAGTTTAACATCCGTTTCCCAACGACGTACTACAAATGGGCCCGTGCCTCTGGGGTTCATTCCCAATCCAGTACTCTCTCTGGGTACTATCCAGGCATAGTTAGTAGCCAACAATGATAAGAAAGCGGGAAAAGCTTTTTTGATTCGTATAATGACAACACTATCGTTCGGACAAAAGATGGGTGATTGTGGGTCTTGATAAATGTCAGAATAATCCTTAGAAGAAATCGATGGCACATCAGGAAAATCGATTTTATCGTTAATGATCCAACTTCCTGGTGAAGTATTTTTAGGATCGAGTAAACGATAAAAACTATAACCTACATCGAAGCTGTTGACCTTCCTTTTGGCAAGACGAAAATCGCTTCGTTTTCCTTCGGGAATAGAAAAGAAAATATTGGGTTTTAAAACGAATTTATACACACGCCCACTGTCGCTTATTAGCCAATGTTTTGCGATTTTAGGGATGGGTTTTAAACTCGAGTCCAATGCCACTAAACCCTCGTAAATTTGAGAACCTATCCAAATTTCTGATTGCGATTTTATGTAGATAGGGTCCAATGTATTTACCGAAACGTCCTCATTGTATCGAAAAACCTGATACTCCGAAACGTTATCCACATGTTTACAACATTCGAACAAGAAAAAAGTGAATAAAAGGGTGAAGATTAATGATACATGTAAACACCTCTTTGAGATAACTTTGTTTGCTCCACGATGAAGGAATGTTCGTTTAAATATTTCAGACACGGTTGTTTCGTACTTGACCAACCAAACAAAAGTAGACCATTTGATCTGTTCATTTCAACTGACATGGAATTACAACGACTAAATATTGGAAAATATCAGACTTTTTAAGCATGGGTAAAATATTAGCATTGGCAAACCAAAAAGGAGGCGTAGGTAAAACTACCTCCGCCATTAATCTAGCGGCGAGTTTAGCCGTTCTTGAATACAAAACCCTGTTGGTTGATGCCGACCCACAGGCAAATAGTTCTAGTGGCCTGGGACTAAATCCAAAGAATATTAAAATGGGCCTATATGAATGTCTTGTTCAAGATATTCGCCCAAGCGATGTCATACAATCAACCGATACCCCTTTTTTAGATGTTATTCCATCTAATATTGATCTAGTTGGTGCTGAGATTGAATTTCTCGACGTGCCCAATCGTGAAAAAATAATGGAAGGATTACTCCAACCGTTGAAAAACGAATATGATTTCATCATTATAGACTGTTCGCCTTCACTCGGTTTGATTACCACCAACTCTTTGGTAGCATCAGATAGTGTTATCATACCCGTCCAATGCGAGTATTTTGCGTTGGAAGGATTAGGTAAACTTTTGAATACCATCAAAATCATTCAAACACATCTCAACACAAAATTAGAAATAGAGGGCATCCTGCTGACCATGTACGATAGTCGTTTAAGATTATGCAATCAGGTGGTGGATGATGTAAAAACACACTTCCAAGATATCGTATTTGAGACCATTATTCAACGTAATACCAAACTTGGAGAAGCGCCTAGTTACGGTGTACCTGTAATTTATCACGATGCCGATTCCAAAGGCTCGATCAATTATTTGAACTTAGCCAAAGAAATCCTCATCAAAAATGGAATTATTGAAAGCACAGAAGAAAACGCAACCGCATGAGTAAGCCAACTACAAAAAAGAAGAACCCCGCTTTGGGAAGAGGCTTAAGTGCCTTATTAGATAACGCTGGTGATGTTAGTAGCCCAAAGGCCGAAACCCCAGCGGCTGGAGAAGTAGCCATGATTCCCGTTTCAGCCATTGAAGCCAATCCGTTCCAACCACGAGCGGAATTCGAACCCGAAGGTCTCGAAGAATTAGCGTCATCCATAGGTGTTCACGGGGTTATTCAACCGGTGACCGTTCGGAAAATGGGTTTTGACAACTACCAATTGATCAGTGGTGAACGCAGAACTCGCGCAGCCATGATGGCTGGATTAACACAAATCCCTGCCTACGTGCGTACCGCTAATGATCAGGGAATGTTGGAAATGGCGTTAATAGAAAACATTCAACGTAGAGATCTAAATGCCATTGAAATTGCACTTTCCTATCAGCGTTTGATTGAAGAGTGTGATCTAAATCAAGCCGAATTGGGTGAGCGAGTTGGAAAACAAAGAAGTACAGTTACCAATTATTTGCGCTAACTCCGTCTACCCGATAGCATACAAAAAGGAGTAAAGGAAGGTAAAATCGGAATGGGCCACGCCCGAGCGCTAATCAATATCGAAAACGGGAGCATTCAAGAGACCCTTTTTCAAACAACATTAGATCACAACCTAAGTGTACGTGACATTGAGAGGCTTTCTAAGCTTTCCTCTCCCATTATCATGGGATTGGCCAGTGGAGCTATTGATTACGATCACACTGTGGCCATCCAAAATGCGGTTAAAGAAATGCAGGATGGACTCTTTAAACTTACGGTTGAACACAACTTTAGCCCGAAACAGATCCGAGAAATTGGTGAGCTTCCAAATGAAGTTATAAATGCATCTATCGGTAATAAAATCAGCGCAGAGCAGCTACTGTTATTGAGTCGAGTATCTAACCAAGAGCGCGTTTTAGAACTTTTAGAAGATGCTCGCAATGGTGAACTCAATCCATCCGATATTGAGCCTGAGACAGAATTCATTGCCAAAAACAAAGAGAACCCGTCATATAATCCAACCAGCGGCACAGATTGGGATCCAGAAATTGAACGAATTGAAGAGGAATTCAAGGCTAGATTAAAGGCTTCTACGCATATTAAAACCGGAAAAACTGGTGGAGGGCAAATACGCATATCCTATAAAGACAGAGCTGAACTAGAGCGTATTTTATCCGTCATCCCTACTATTGAATCTTGATCCAACGATTGCGATATACCTGTTTAGTTCTTCTTATTCTGCCGGCTTTAGCCTTCGGCCAGAAAGCAGACAGCACAATGGCGCCTTCGTCTGTGAAGAATGCATCCATGCATTCTCCACATAAAGCCACTCTTTACTCTTTATGCCTTCCAGGTTTAGGTCAAGCCTACAATAGAAAGTATTGGAAAATACCTGTAGTATATGCGGGATTAGGTGCAGCGGCATACTTATTTGATCAAAACCGAAAAGAGCTGATTAGTACCAATTCCTTTTTTAAAACACTGTATGCTTCGGGTACCGAACCAACACCACAACAGATAGCAGATCGAGATGACCTTCGGGTTAATCGCGATATCGCTGGTATCACCTTCGTTGTTCTATATGTGTTGCAAGTAATTGACGCCACCGTCGATGCTCATTTTTATCAATTTGACATCAATGAATCCCTCAGTATTATACCAGGAGAAAATAACCGACAATTAGTCTCGCTCACTTATCAATTCAGATAACCCAACATGGACCGAATCGAACAATTAACTGAATTCCTAAAAGACTCTCCAAATGATCCATTCCTGCATTATGCATTGGCCCAAGAATGGAATAAGCTCGGGGATACGAAATTAGCGCAAGAGAAATACGAGTATCTGATAAAAGAACACCCGAACTATGTGGCTACATATTATCATCTAGGTAAACTGCTACGGGAAAAAGGAGAAAAAGAAAATGCCTTGGAATTGTATTCCCAAGGCATTCAGATTGCTCAACAAGTCGGAGAGCAACATAGTTTATCCGAACTACAAAGTGCTAAACTCGAATTAGAGTTTGACGATGATTAATCGCGGCTTTGAAGTTTTGCTAACAGGCGTAAAATCTCAATATACAACCAAATCAATGTAGCCAACAAAGCCACACCAGAATACCACTCCATGTATTTTGGGGCTCCTCTTCTTGCACTCTCCTCAATAAAATTGAAATCGAGAATAAAGTTAAATGCCGCAATACCTGCGATCACCACGCTGATTCCAATGGACAACATACTACTTCCCGCGTAAAAATTAGATAGTCCATGAAATCCTAAAAGATTGCCTAGCATCATGATGAGGTAGAATATACCTACACCTGCTGTTGCCATAAAAATCACTTTTTGGAACATAGGCGTGGCTTTGAGTAAACCAGATTTATAAGCAAGCAACATCAATGCGAATATTCCAAGCGTGATACCTACCGCCTGCATAACGATACCCGGAAACATGTACTCAAAGAACATAGACAATGCACCGATTACAACACCCTGGGCTGCTGCATATACAGGAGCTAAAAATGGCGCCCATTCTTTTTTGAAGATAATCACCAACATACTGATAAAACCGATGATTAATCCGCCAATCATGTAAGATTGAATGCCATTGTTGACCGCATACTCTGGGTCTACCCCCATTTTATTCCATATCCATGCCGCTGGAACCAAAAGGGTTAAAAACAAAATAATAGTTTTGTCTACTGCGCCGCGCAATGTCATACTTCCGTATTGCGCACTGCTTTTAGCGGTACTGAATGATTTTTCTGTAAATAAAGGGCTAGACATATCTTTTTTTATTCGAATTTATGTAAATCTATCTTATCAAATGAATGGTTCCGCTAAACTGATATAATTTATCTTGGAAATCTTTAAACTCTAAGCGGTAGACATAAACCCCTTCTTGTGCAGGCTTATCACCATAATTACCATCCCATCCTTGTGACTCGTCGTTGAACTCAGCAATTTTTTCACCCCAACGGCTGTAAATGATGAATCGGTAATCTTTTACTCCGGAAATCACAGGCCTGAAAATATCGTTCGGGCCTTTTCCGTTTGGAGTAAAAGCATTTGGAATGAACACAACGGGTTCGAAATAAAGCGTAAAATCATTGCTCCAAGAGACCCTATCTCCACCTAATTCATAGGCTTTAATTCGGTAACGTTGACCGTAATTGTCTTCTCCGTTCTTGAATGAATCGGTTGTTTCCATTGGATAGGTTTGGTACAATTCAAATCCACCCTTCCCTACCAACTGTCGGTGCAATTCATAGCGTTCTACGCCATTTTCAAATCCTTGATAGGGCGTAAACGTAAACGATAAACTAAGCGGACCTGTCTTTTCTCCTGTCAACAAAACACTCGTATGTTCGTTCGAGAACAAGGTATCTCCGCAACGATTCAACATAAAAACGCGATAATCGAAGGGATTTGAATCCGGGTTCACCGAGGCATCTGTAAATACCGTGTTATTCTGTGGAGAGGTACCAACTGTTGACCACAAGTTACCTCCATTTACCCGGCGCTGTATATGTGTTGAGCCATTCGGTATGGGGGAGTTCCCAATATTGTAGCGTACGTCAATGGCATCGTCTTTAGCCGGCGGAGCTGTTACGGTAACTAATTTCAAAGAGACATTCGGATTATCGTAAAAAACACCAAATCCAATGGTATCTCCAAGGCAACCTTTATCAGAGATTTCTAAGACCTTGAGGCTCCGGTTCGTTGCATTGGTATCCCAAGAAATACGGGCTAGATTGCCTCTTCCTGGATCAACGGTAAATACCCCGCCCGTTAAATTCCATACATAGCTGCTGTTCGATTCTCCGTTGACTTCATAACGGTAATCACTGGCTGTAGGAAAACAAAAAATAGAATCACCCGTTAACATCGTATTTACAGGTTTTGGATTGATTGTCACTTCAACCTCATCCCATGGACCCGGACATCCAAACTCGGATACAATTCTTGCTCTGACCGTGAATGTCCCAAATTGGTTTAGGGAGTAATCTAACGCCACTGGGTTGAGGGTTTGTGGATCTCTATCGGATACCCAAACACTCAATCCTCCTGTAGATTCAATAAAAAGAGAATCGC
>JAYYCN010000026.1:0-6996 GCA_036161795.1 Bacteroidota bacterium | reverse complement strand
TCTTGAAAAGACCCATCACAAAACATGATTCTCTGGCCAAATTTATGTGACTTCCACCCTGGGAAAGTTATTTCAGCCGTATCGCCTTGGGCATCGTACACTCCATCATTATCCAAATCCCACAATACCTTATCGATAAAAGATGACCCTGCTCCTTCGGTTAATACCGCAAACTGCAAAATAGTATCCTTCACGCAAAGATTCCCTCCAGTAAATGTTTTGCTTGATTTAAAACCATCATCTGAAATATTAAACTCAGCAGACACTGGAAAGTCAACTTGATCGGGGTTCACAGATTGTAATGCGTAATAGTAGTTAAGCTTTACACATTTTCCTGGGGCTAGCTCCCCCAATACAAATGATAGTGATATTGCCCGATCTGCTTCTAATGGGCTGTCTTTGGTGTAATTACTGTTATTATTTAATAAATCGTCCACGTTCCGGTTGTTAAAACCACCAATGGACACATGCGCCCGGGAATCTACCGTACCCAAGATACAGGGTACCCCATAAAGTAGACCCTCCGCAACAACAACGGCCTTATCTGTGTTGCCGCCAACACCAGGTTGAAAATCAATATAGTTTTTCGTGGTATAACTATTTGTTAGCGGTTGCTCGTTATCAGGATCCACATTCCTAAAATACTTTAATCCAAATAGGGTATCTGAACCGGTATTCTGAATCAAAACAGAAATGGTAAAATAGGTATTAAACGTATCTAATGTCACGGTTTGAAATACATTCGCAGTCCTCGTTCCATCGGAAGCACTTCCTAGCCATTCAGATTGTTGACCATTTGATATCCTTTTTTTGTAATGGGATATTTTACTCACTTGGTGAAGCCCATTTAAACCGAAATTATTAAATCTTCTAACCGTTCCACTTGAGGAGTCCTCTTGCCACTGTATCCCCCAACCTTCTTCGGGATCACCTGGTACGAAATAATCACCTACATAACCTGGTGTGCCTGTATTCCATCCGTCTTTTCCAACATCACATACAAATCCGAGTTTACCGTTTGCACCACGAGCGTGGTACGACGAAGGAGCATCTACAGAGCTACCAAAGGACCCACTTGGGTGCACTCCTACTTCTACGTATTTCCCTTTTAAGAAAACGTTCTGCGATTCTCCAGAACCCACTGCCAACAATACAGCAAAAAGCAAACCTAATTTTAGTCTTAATCCATTCATAATCACCTCTTTCACAATCTATTACAAGAATAATACCATTTTTTAAAAAGTACGATAGGTCGTTGCGCATTGCACAAAAAAAGGCCACAAAAAATGTGGCCTTTAAGTAAAATTAAACTAGGACTATTTAAAATAGTCCAAAGGCATAAATAGATCTAACTGATCTTTAGGAACATTATCATTCGCATTAATTTCCGACTGAGGAAACAAAAAGCGCTGAGGTGCCTGAGATCCAGTGTTCAATGGAATATCCAATTCGTTTTTGGTTCTCCGCATGTCTGCAAATGTTTCTATTTGCCCAAAGAGACTCACGTATTTCTCCTCTAGAATTTCGTGCAATAGAGCATCAGACGCATCAGCACCATCAACCATTTGACCTGATCCAAAATCTGCCAAGTCATACGGTAAATAGGTGCTATCTCCATAGATTCCTTGGTTAAATGACCTTACATTATTTAAATGATCCAATGCCATTGCATCATCGTTTGCTCGAGAAGCACATTCCGCAAGAATCAATTCATTTTCAACATACGTTACCAAAGCAAAAGGAGATGAACTCGCAAATATCCCACTCAAAAAATTTGGATCTAAATCTGAATAATTATATCCTGTTCCGGAGAAATAGTAATTACCGTATCTAGCGCTTTCATCTGTTTTATCGTTCGAACGCGTCATGGTATTACCTGAATCTTGGTTTAAGATTTTTGATAGATGTGAACCTGAGGTTGTCATGTATCCTCCGCGATTCCAATAACAAAAATCGAAAAATAAGTTCCAAGCACCGGGAGCATCAGCGGAATGGTCAACCGACAAGTCCTTACCTGCCTGAATTCCATTTTCGGCTGCTGCTTTCGCTCCTACGTAATCCTGCTTCCTAAGTAATGCTCTAGCCTTTAGGGTTTGCGCTACTTCAGCCCAATCATGGCCTCCAACGTAAGCATCACTATACGCTTGACTACCTTGAACATGAGACATCGCACTATCTAAAAGACTAATACAATATTGATGAACGTCATCCATCTTATCGTATTTGGGCATTAAAATCGCATCATCACATGCTTCAGCATTAGGAACATCTCCCCATAAACCAGAGGCGGTAAGCAAGAGATGAGCCTCCGTGATGGAAGCGACAGAATGCAATTCCATATTATTTGCAGCCATTGCTTTTTCTTTGATTAGTCTACACTGAGCTATCCCTTCGGCATAGACAGTTCCCCATATATTATCAAAATCTCCGGCTACAATATTATAGTTTTGATAAGAGATGTATTGTCGGTCTGCACCAGTAAAATATCCAGAAAATATCCCTGAGAGTCGAGCCGCTTCTCCTTCGTTAAAGAGCACATTCGCCATTTGGGCACCTGTGATCATTAGCGTTGGATCAGAATCACTAAATTGATTCGGATTAAAATCATTTATTTCTTTTCTTTCCTTTGAACAAGAGACAATCCCTACGGACAGTATAGCGACAAAGGATAAAATATCTATTCTTTTCATACTTTTAAATTTTAATACTTATGTTAAACATGTAAGAACGCGTGCCAGGGTTATTGAAATAATCCAACCCCCGTCCATTTGTAACACCTGTGAGGTTTGTTTCGGGATCTAGTCCTTTGAAGTTTGTCCATAGGGCTAAATTACGTCCAGTAAAACCTATGCTAGCCCCGGGCACATTGATTGCTTTCAGTATAGATTGAGGTAACTCATAACGCACACTCAATTCACGTAATCTGAACCAAGAAGCATCATAAATAAACTGCTCACCCACAGGGCCAAATCCACCACCATTTCCAAGATACCATCCTTGATTTAACCAAACATCTCCACCTCCGAAGTCTTTGAGATTTCCACGAACGGTGTAAGTACCGTCTGCATTTGGAGCAACCCTATCTGCAGCGGTCAAACCAGATACATCTTTAATGGTAGTACCTTGGTCAGCTGTCATTATAATTTCATTTGCAGTTTCTGGAGCAATACCGAAGTAATTCAAAACTCCCATAGTTCCACCCCACATCTGATTACCCTGACATGCTTCGAATAGGACGTTTACATATAAACCTTTGTATGAAACATTGGTTCCAAAACCACCTTTCCAGGTCGGGTTCGGATCTCCAATTACACCCTCTTCTGCATCTGGAATTGGGAAACCGTTAGCGTCTAATTCTAAATTACCGCTCTCATCACGCTTCCATCTACCTCCCCAAAGCGTTCCCATTGCATGGCCTTCAACCGCTCGTGAAGATGTACCTGTAAATCCGTTTAAAAAAATAGACTTAGAACCTTTTAAGTCTTCAACCACATTTGTGTTAGAACCTATGTTTCCATAAATGTTCCACTTAAAATCTTTGCCGTCGATGACTTTGATATTCCAATCAACTTCTATTCCTGAATTAGACACAGTAGCAGCGTTCGACCACTGGTTTGTGTATCCGGTTGAAGCTGGAACTTCTACTGCTAGGATAATGTCTTTGGTCGTATTCGTATAATAGGTCGCACCTAAAGAAATTTTATTATCAAGGAACTTCAGGTCTGCACCAAACTCCATTTCGCGCTTCATTTCAGGGCGGATATCTGGATTTCCCCGAGTGGTACTGCGGTAAATAGACCCTCCATAATAAGAAGCATCCATTACTTCACCCCATCCCGAGGCAGAACCTGCACTGACGTAGTTTGTTCCCCAAATATATGCTGGAGGAGCAATACCTACTTGACCCCATGATGCACGTAATTTACCATAAGAAACTCCAGGCAACTCAATATCCTTGGTGAACTCATAGCCTAAACTTGCACTTGGCGAATAGAATCTATCAGCAAATGTGCTTGAAGCCTCTGCAGCTGTCGCTAATTGTAAGAATAATTTATCATCATAATCAAAATCAAACATTCCGTAATAGCGATCGTTTATCACCCTCACTGTTGAATTGAATGGATTCATATTTTCCGCTGTTGAATTGAAAAATCCGAAACGATCTTGATCCTGTACGATAAAATTAATGGCAGAACCACCTATTTGAAAACTATTTCTGTCTGTATACAGATAACCCAGAGTTGCATTCAAATTAATTTTATCTGACACTTTATGAGAAGAAGTATTGATAAAATGCATACTCAACTCGGACTCGGTAATCAGATTATCACCAAACGAACCAGTCGAAGTGTTGGCCGCAGAATTAAACGGGAAATACGTCTTTCTTCTATCGCTGGATTGGTCATAACCCACACGAGCAATGAACTGAGCATTTTCTAACCACTTGTATTGAACCTCAGGAGTTAATATAAATCGAGTCACATCACTCGTATTAACCTGTTTATTTAAGGTCCAACCTGGATTGTTGTATGTAGGAGGTGCGGAACCCAAGTAATTTCTATAACCCCTATGGGCGTTAAAACTTTTAATTCCCGCCGCATCGTAGTACGTACCAGTGTAATGTGTATTGTCAAAATCAGCAGGGGTACGTAAATACCCTAAATACAAGCCATTAAGATTAGAACCCATTTGAATCCTATTGGAAGACACTTTTGCTAAGGTACTCTTCATTGAAAGGGTCAGGTCTTTATTGATATTATAGTCGAAATTCAATCGGCCTGTAGTTCTTCGGTAATCAGAGTTGCCAGCCATTACACCGGTTTGATTCCAATCACTTGCTGAAAAATAAACACCACCCTTCTCACTTGCAGAAGAAATGGATATATTGTTATTCCAGGTCATCCCTGTTCTAAATACTTGATCTCTGTTGGATTTATTAAAGGTTGACTTATCCCCTTTGTGTGAGATAGTCCCATACTCAGTGCCATCCTCGGCAACAAAGCGTGGTCCTCCCGCTAGTAGTGTATCTGTTCCCGTTCTATCTGCGATACGGTCACCCCAACTTAGAGCATTATTGGCAGCCCAAGCCCCGCTAACACCTTGACCAAACTTATCCTGTTTTTCATATTCACGATTAACATAATCTAGAGCAAGACTGCTACTAAACTCAATGTTCAAACCTTTCTTCCCCTTTTTTGTGGTAATCATAATCACACCGTTAGCTGCTCTTGTCCCCCAGATTGCTGCTGCTGCTGCACCTTTTAGTATTTGGACATCCTTAATGTCCGCAGGGTTAATGTCGTTCAATCGAGATTGCTGAACAACACCATCAACATCACCACCGATACTCGAATTACTGATAGGAACACCATCCACTACAATCAACGGCTGATTAGACCCTGTGATCGTGTTTTGTCCACGAATTTGAATGAATGCACCAGCACCCGGGTCACCTGTTGATCGAGTAATCTGAACATTGGATGCTTTTCCTGTTAAAGATTGAATTAAGCCGCTTTCTCCCGAAGTAGAGATCGCTTTACTTTGAATTTGTGAGGTTCCATATCCGATCTTTCTTGCGTCCCTCGTAAGACCGACCGAATTAATGGTAACTTCACCAAGCGTCACAGTGTCGCCATCTACTGCTTGAGCAAAAACCTTATTAGGATTTAACACAGAACAGGTAGCAACCAAAACCGATACGCTCAAAAGATTGTGTAAAGTTCGTTTTATCATACTATTAAGTTTTGGTTAATTGTAAAATGCAAGTAGCAGATTTTTTTTTGTAAAATCAAATAAATTTTAAAGAATTAGTATTAAAATATGGTAAAATGATTTAAACACCTAATGTCTTGTATACCTTACTTTTAAGAATAGACATATTAAACAAAATCAGTCAAACATTCATTCGGAATTAGAAGAATGCTAGATAACATTTAGATGAAAAAATAGAATATACCGTATATCTAATCTCGATATTATAATCCTAATCAGTTGTACACATGTAAACTGCATGATTATTTATTATAATTTCTATATAGTGCTAATATATTATCACACGTTTATAAAAATTGTTGCGTTCAACCACTCGTTGGATATACTCGCTCCTAAACGCTCATAAAAACGAATCGCATCCGCATTCCAATCTAACACTTGCCATGTGAGTCCCGTGCAATTCTCGGTCTTTGCTATTTCTTTGAGCCTTTGCATGAGCGCATTCCCTATCCCTTTAGAACGATAAGATTCGTTCACAACGATATCCTCTAAATAGAGAAACTTTCCTTTCCAGGTTGAATAGCGGTAATAATAAAGCGCCATTCCCATGACTCCATGTTGCTGACTTTCCGCTACGATAAAACAGTAAAGCGGATGTTCTCCAAACCCATCTTCTATGAGTTTTTCAAGGGTCATCTTCACCTGTTCAGGAGCCTTTTCAAACTTTGCTAATTCCTTGATTAATTTTAGAAGTTGAGGGAGATCTCGTTCTACGCCCGTGCGGATATCAAATTCCATACTCCAAAAATAATGATGAATTGCACAATGCAATTTTCAAATGAGAATTCGTATTATTGGAATATGAAAAACATAATACTCATGATGGCTTTAATCACGGCTTTTACTTTTGGATGTTCAAATGATGGACAAAAGTGTGTTGAAACCAATGATGCACGATTGGTTGGAAATTGGCATTTGGTGAACGGTGATGTTACCTTTAGTCTTTACGACAACGGTTCAGGATCATTTAATGTAGGAGAATCTCCTGAAATGGATGGAGCCGATGAAAATCGCATTAACTGGGTTACCAATAATAACCATACTTTGATTTGGGACTTTTATAAGGACAAAGAAGTCTGGAGTTACTGGCTCAATGGTGACACCTTGAATATCCACGATGGTGGAATTGGTAAACAAGGCAAGCCGATTATTGATGAACAATGGAAGTTTGTAAAACAGAAATAACTAAAACAGCACGAATAAAAAAAGCTCCAGCATTGGAGC
>JAYYCN010000025.1:0-2899 GCA_036161795.1 Bacteroidota bacterium | reverse complement strand
AAGCGGCGAGATTATCGAAATGTTTGTCAATGAAGGAGATTCTGTTCTTGAAGGACAGCGACTTGTAACCATTAACCCAGAAATTTATCTTACTACCGTTAATCAATTAAGGGCAAATCTTAATAATGCCAAAGCTAACTTGTCGTCGGCCGAGGCTCAAGAAATTAGATCTAAAGTTGCTTTAGATATTGCTGAAGGTAATTTTGAGAGACAAAAAAAACTGCATCAGGAAAATATCACTTCAGATTTAGAGTGGGAAAATGCCAGAGTTCAATATGAACAAATAAAAACAGAAGCTACCGTAGCGACTAAAAATAAAACGGCGTCTTTGTATAACGTCAAAAGCTTGGCAGCCCGCTTGGATGAAGGAATGAAAACATTGGGTAGAACAAAGATTCTTGCTCCTCAATCAGGTATTGTTACACAGTTAAGTTCAGAAAAAGGGGAACGTGTCGTAGGAACTGCCCAAATGGCGGGAACTGAAATCATGAGGATTAGCGACCTGAGCCGAATGGAAGTTGAAGTTAAAATAAATGAAAATGATATCGTGCGCATTGAAATAAACGACGAAGCGGATATCCGAGTTGACGCCTATCCAAAGAAAACCTTCACCGGAAGAGTAACAGAAATCGCTAATTCAGCAAAATTCAATTCCAACATAGACATTAATGAGCAGGTGACGAATTACACAGTTAAGATACAAATTGATCCATCGAGCTACGCTGATTTGATTAGCGCAGGCAGGCCACAACCATTACTTCCAGGCATGACCGCCTCAGCTGAGATCAAAACTGAAAAAAAAGAAAACGTACTTGCCCTACCCATTGCGGCATTAACAACAAGAAATCCAAAAAAGGATAAAAGTAAAGATGCGAATATAGATGAAATTCAAACTTGGGTTTTTGTTTGTGAAAACGGGAATGCCGTTGCCAAGAAAGTAAAAACCGGAATACAAGATCTTGACTACTTTGAAGTTGTTTCTGGATTAAGCAACGGCGAAAATGTCATTACTTCACCTAGTATGTCTATTGCCAAAACAATGATGGACGGGGATAAGGTGTCAAGAAAGCCTACAGATTAGCCAGGTAAATTCAACCTTGCCCGTTATGGTATTTGGAATTATGCTTTCTAGCTTCTTTTTCCTTTTGATGGTAGCGTTTTAAAACCATATAAACGGCGGTAAAAACAATCGCCGAAATGATGATTTCATACATAAAAACTTCCCCCTTGAATGTGTTCAATGATGCAGAAGTCGTATCTGGATTCATACCTACAAATTAAGCGATTAACCTTTACTTTTAGCCTAAATAATCCGTAAATTGCGGTGTATGTCAAGCAAGAGCTATATCGAATCCAACAGAGAACGTTTTTTAGAAGAATTATTTGAATTATTACGCATACCTAGCATTAGCGCTGATTCAGCATTTTCAGGTGATGTGCGCAAATGTGCGGAGTCCGTTGCTGAATTTTTAAAAATAGCTGGTGCCGATAACGTGATTTTGGAGGAAACGGTTGGTTATCCCATCGTTTACGGTGAGAAAATAATTGACACCAATCTCCCAACTGTTCTGGTATACGGACATTACGATGTTCAACCGAGTGTGCCCGATGAGCTATGGGACTCCCCTCCATTTGAGCCTACTATCAAAAATGATAAAATATACGCTCGAGGAGCCTGCGACGATAAAGGACAAATGTTCATGCATGTAAAAGCATTTGAGTCAATGATGCAAACAAATGAATTGGCATGTAACGTAAAATTCATGATTGAGGGTGAAGAAGAGGTAGGAAGCAGTAATTTAGATACGTACTGCAAGAACAATAAGGAAAAATTAAAAGCGGATGTTATCCTTATTTCCGATACCTCCATGCTTGCCAACGATATGCCAAGTATAGATGTAGGACTTAGAGGTTTGAGCTATGTTGAGGTTGAAGTTACTGGACCTAACATTGATTTACATTCAGGTGTTTATGGTGGAGCAGTTGCAAATCCCATCAATGTATTGTGTGACATGATCTCAGGAATGAAAGACGAGAATAACCATATTACCATCCCTGGTTTTTATGAAGATGTACTGGAAGTATCTCCTGAAGATCGTGCGGCCATGGCTAAAACACCATTTAGCCTAGATGAATACAAGAGTCATTTAGAAATAAATGACGTGATGGGTGAGGAAGGATTTTCTACCTTGGAAAGAACGGGGATACGTCCCACCCTAGACGTAAATGGAATATGGGGAGGTTACACCGGAGAAGGTGCAAAAACGGTTTTACCGTCAAAGGCTTACGCAAAAATATCGATGCGTTTGGTCCCCAATCAGTCATCCGAAACTATAACCAAGCTATTTACCGATTATTTCAATAGCGTTGCTCCAAAAAGTGTAAAGGTTAAGGTAACTCCGCATCATGGAGGAGAGCCGGTACTGACCCCTACCGATAGTGTTCCATACAAGGCTGCAGCTGCCGCAATGAAAGATACTTTTGGTAAGGATCCAATCCCGACCAGAGGTGGAGGTAGTATACCCATCGTTGCCCTATTTGAAAAAGAGTTGGAAACCAAAACAGTATTAATGGGCTTTGGATTGGACAGCGATGCTATCCACTCTCCAAACGAACATTACGGGGTATTCAATTATTTCAGAGGTATTGAAACCATCCCAAGATTCTTTCACCACTTTGCAGAAATGAACAAATAATGGCGCTTTTAGACGGTGAAGTTTACGAGGAATATCGTCACGATTTATTAAATAAATACCGTCTTCTTCTGAGGACCCTCAGCGGCAAGATTGCAAAGGATAAAACGAAATCTATTCGTCAAGCCTTTGATTATGCCGCACGGGCCCACGAAGGAACCGTTAGAAAAAGCGGTGAGCCTTATATTTTTCATCCATTGGCCGTA
>JAYYCN010000024.1:0-4093 GCA_036161795.1 Bacteroidota bacterium | reverse complement strand
CCCCTATTCGTAGCGAAATCAAAGTAGGACGTAATCAGCCATGTCCGTGTGGAAGTGGCAAGAAGTTCAAGCAGTGCCATGGACGGGCATAAAGTGAAGATTGACCACAAAGCGGATTATTATATGGAAGACGGCTTCTGTGTATTTACGGAAAAATTTCTCCTTAAAAAAGAATCTTGCTGTGGAAGTGGATGTCGGCATTGCCCTTACGATCCACCTCACGTCAAAAATACGATGAAGGTTAGAGAGGAAGTTCTTCAAAACTTGTAAACAATCGTAAAGAACCACACAGCACTAAACTAAATTTGTGGTCGTGAGCTGTCGTATTCAATCCGCTTTAATATCCGTTTACAGCAAAGAAGGTCTTGAACCTCTACTTGCAGAATTACATAAACATGGGGTTGTTTTTTACTCAACTGGTGGTACCCAAAAGTTTATCGAAAATGCTGGTTTTCCATGTACTGCCATTGAATCAGTAACCGGCTACCCTAGTATATTAGACGGCCGGGTAAAAACGCTTCATCCAAAAGTGTTTGGAGGAATCTTAGCTAAGAAAGAGGATAACAGCCATCAAGAGCAAATGAAAGAATATGATCTTACTTCGTTTGACATGGTAGTGGTAGACCTATACCCGTTCGCTGAGACAGTCGCAGCAGGCGGGACCGAGTCGGACATTATAGAAAAAATTGATATCGGAGGAATTTCACTGATTCGTGCAGCTGCCAAAAATTTCAACTACTCAACCATCGTATCACATAGAAGCCAGTACCCAAAGGTGCTTGAAATGATTCAAAAACAAGGAGTTGAATTGAATCTAGAAAATAGAAAAAATCTAGCTGCCGAGGCATTTTACATAACTCAAGAATACGATAGTCAAATCAATCGCTGGTTTACAGGTCAAAAAACGTACACACTTCGCTATGGTGAAAACCCTCATCAAAAGGGTTATTTCGTTGGTAACCTAGAGGATCTTTTTGATAAAATCCAGGGCAAAGAATTAAGCTATAACAACTTATTAGATGTTGACGCGGCTTGCGGATTACTGCAAGAATTTGATAAATCCAATGGTACTACCTTTGTAATAGTAAAACATAATAATGCCTGCGGTCTTGCGGTAAGGCCAACAACCCTGGAGGCTTGGAAATCCGCCTTAGAATGTGACCCTGTTAGCGCTTTTGGAGGAATTCTGGCCTGTAACGATACCATTGATGAAGCAACCGCTAAGGAAATCAATGGATTATTTTTTGAAGTTCTAATCGCTCCAGGTTTTTCTGTAGAAGCACTCGAAATACTAATGGTAAAAACCAATAGGATTTTATTGGAATCTAAAGATCTCTCTGAGGTCAACCTGGTAATCAAAAGATCGGCACTAAACGGTGAATTGATTCAAGATCGTGATCATTCTACAGAATTAGAAAACAACATGGAAATCGTAACTCAATCATCCCCTTCTAAAGAAGAATACAGAGATTTAGAGTTTGCGGTGAAGATTGTTAAACACACAAAAAGCAATACGATTGTTCTTGCAAAAGATGGTCAATTACTTGCAAGTGGCACAGGCCAAACAAGCCGTGTTGATGCATTACAACAAGCCATTGAAAAAGCCAATAAATTTGGGTTTGAACTCACCGGTGCAGTAATGGCGAGTGATGCTTTTTTCCCTTTCCCCGATTGTGTAGAAATTGCAGATAAAGCAGGAATCACCTCAGTTGTTCAACCAGGAGGTAGCGTTAAGGATAAAGCAAGCATTGAGTACTGTAATGATAATAACATATCTATGGTATTTACAGGCATTCGTCATTTTAAACATTAAAATAAACCCTAAAGTATTTGAACTGTCCCACCATATATGTATCGTCTGATTAAGTTTTTCCTCTTCTTACTGTCTCCAGAAAAGGCCCATGATGTAGCGTTAAACTTAATTCGTATTGGACTAAAAACTCCTGTATTAGGAGGTTTATTAAGGAACAGTTTTAACTCTGGTGAACAAAAGGGCATTGAGTTTGCTGGTATTAAATTCCCAAATGTCATTGGATTGGCGGCTGGTTTTGATAAAGATGCCAAACATTTGGCCCTTTGGAAACAATTGGGTTTTGGACATGTTGAAGTAGGTACGGTAACTCCAAAAGCACAGTCAGGTAACCCAAAACCACGACTTTTTAGATTAGTCTCAGATCAAGCCATCATCAATCGAATGGGCTTCAACAATGAAGGAGTTGACCGAATGATTGAAAGGTTAAAGTACCGTCCAGAAAATTTAATTGTTGGAGGGAATATTGGAAAGAACAAAGACACTCCTAACGATTCTGCGATTGAAGACTACAGAATATGTTTTGAGAAGTTATATGACTACGTGGATTACATAACAGTGAACGTCTCTAGTCCTAATACTCCAGGCTTAAGAGACCTTCAATCTGAAGAATTCCTCGTACCATTATTTGAAACATTGGATACCATTAGAAAGACAAAATCCGAATTCAAACCTATCTTTCTAAAAATTGCGCCTGACTTTCAACGGAGCGGTTTAAATATACTAAGTAAGACCATTAAAAAATTAAACATTCAAGGGCTCATCGCAACCAATACAACCATTTCAAGAAACAGACTTAATATGAGCGAAAAAGAAATCCAGAAGTTTGGTGCTGGTGGACTTTCAGGCGCTCCACTTTTGGAAGATAGCAACGCGATTTTAGCTGCTTTGAGTATTGAAATTGGATCCGAAATGCCAATTATTGGGGTTGGCGGTATCTTCAATGGCTTTGATGCTACGGAGAAACTTGAACGAGGTGCATCTCTTGTTCAGTTGTATAGTGGATTTGTGTACGAAGGCCCATGGATTGTTCGTAATATTCTTCGCGATATCACATACAACGATTAACTTTTTTTAATCTACACTCTTTCCTTTCTTTACCCTATGAAAGCAATACCTAAGGCGCTCGTTTATATTATCTGTGTTTGGATTGCCCAACTTGAAGCACAACAAAATCTCTGTCTTCCTTCAGTATCCTCCAAAGAAAGTATCACAAAACACACGGCATATTACACGAGTTACAACCATGCCGTGGGCCAACCTATTTGGGTTGCATATGAATTAAACCGCACACATCTGATCAAAGTAGCAAAGCGAGCAGGAAGATTCAAAACTGACCCCTTGATTTCACCTAAAACTGTTAGTCATGATGACTATACCCATTCTGGTTTTGATCGAGGACATCTGGCACCTGCGGCTGACATGGCATGGTCGTCCGTAACCATGAAAGAAAGTTTTTATACGAGTAATATTTGCCCACAAAGACCAGGGTTTAACCGTGGAATCTGGAAGAATTTAGAGTCCTCAATCCGAAATTGGGCATCAGATGAAAGCCATTTATTCATAGTAACCGGTCCAATTTTTAAAAATGACGCTAATCAAATTGGCAAAACATCAAATATTTCGGTACCATCTCATTTCTTTAAAGCCGTCCTTGACACCGCAGGTGAAGATAAATGTATTGCATTTGTAATTCCAAATTATAAGTCTGTGTCTCCTATCCAGAGTTATGCCATAAGTGTTGACCAATTAGAAAAAATAATTGGCCGTGATTTATTTCCTGCATTAGATGACGAAGTAGAATCACGCATAGAAAGCACCTATCGGTTTGAAGATTGGAACTAGCACAATAATATTCAGTTTTTATAAATCCGAACCTTCCCTGTGAAATACCATTGATTCTCCCATTTGAAGAAATCCATACGGAGAATAAACCGGTCTTTTCTAGATTCCAATGGGATTTCTAATCTTGAATTAGGAGTCACTCCATTACGATTGTATCGAATGATTTTAGATTTTAGAATATTTAATCGGTTTAATCGTAAACTGTTTTTCTTTCCGTACTTAATGGTCTTTTTGAGGCTCTTTTTGAATCTATATTGATATTGAAGCCAATTACCGTGAATGTTTTGATCATTTATCACCGTATCTGTCATTCTCGCAAGAGCACGAAAGTTTTTTTCAGATAATAAGCCATGATTCTTGTAAGTAGATCTTCTATTAAATAACCAAACCACCATGCTATCAATGGCCAGCTCCGGATCATCAAAGCCGTTGTTTGTA
>JAYYCN010000023.1:0-3071 GCA_036161795.1 Bacteroidota bacterium | reverse complement strand
TTTCAAATTGTTGGACAAAATTCCACGGATGAATACAGCTGGGGCGGAACCTATAACACCAGTTCAAAATACAAAACCGCATCGGTTACGATGGATCTCACGTACGAGATTAACAATTAGGGTTTTGGGTTAAAGGTGACTTAGCGAACGTCAAAATTTTCCCATACGGGTAATGGGCGGAGTGAAAAGTCAAATAATGCTTGATTCTCCCAAGGGGTGCCATCGGTTGATTTTTCGTCTCCTTGAGGAACAACCCATAACCCTTCCCAATAGCAATATCCTGAATTATAGGGTTGTGATTTTACCAATTGTACCATGTCTTTAACAAAAGATTTTTGTCCTTCTTCAGTGGCTGCGTAGTTAGGGTGTAAATCCAACTCCCAACCTAGTACATTATCAGTCCAATCATTCCAATCCAAGGTAAATGGATAGCTATTTTCGGCAATGATTATTCGCTTACCAGTAGCCTGACTTACCCTGCTTAAAGTTTGCCTCAAACTATCTAAATTAAACCCATGCCATTTTGGGTAATAGGAAACTCCACCAATATCATAATCTACCCCTTCATCGAGCAGCTTCGGGAAAAACCAATCGGCCTTTTTATAGCTTGAGATGTGATAAATAATCTTTGTTTTGGGATGGTTCTCTCTGATGAAATTTGAGGCGGCTGAACACAAATCATAGAATTGATTTCCATTGTTAATCCTACCGATGGGCCATAAAAAGCCACCGCCAATTTCATTTCCAATTTGGACAAAATCAGGGTTGAATCTTAGCATTGCGTTGGAGATATGATTAAGAAAATCACTTTTTAAGGTTTCGATATTACTGGTATCCCAACTGCTGGGAATTCTCTGATTGGCGGGGTCGGCCCAGGCGTCAGAAAAGTGAAAATCCAACCAAATATTCAACCCTGCTTTACGAGCGCGTTTAATGATGCTATCATAGGCTTGAATACCGTAATAAGGGTGATTGCCGGTCCATAAACGTAGCCGGATGGTATTTATGCCTTGATTTCTTAAAAAATCGAAGACGTTGATGGCTGTATTATTTTTGTTATACAGTACCAACTTTTTGGGAATAGTTGTGGTTAGGCTACTCACATCTATACCAAGAATCATAGAATCTGGCGAATCGGCTTTCTTTATAATCGTATTTATCTGATTCTCAGGCTCACGGCAGGCAGCCGATGCAAGAATGATGATGATGTATGAAAAAGCTTTTGGCATTCCTAGAGGTGTAAAATTAATAAAATTGTGGCTTAACCGCGATGTGGTGGAGGTGGTAAATGCACGATTAAACAAGGCTGCTTATGAGGCCTGTCCTAAATACTATGCAGTGGTCTCCAAAACGTTTATAATTTGGTGCTTTCCTCGTTGAGTTTGGTGTTACCTTCGGAATATGAGGATTTATGTGCTAGTCTTATTGACAGTGATGTTTACAGTGAGCGAATCTTACGCTCAAAAATTATTCGGTATTCCTTTGGATAATACTACCGATCAGTTTGTAACTGAGTTAATCAACATTGGTTATACCAAAGTGGATAGTGATGGAGGTAAGCCTGTTTTAACAGGTATGTTTTTGAATACCTACGAATGTGTTTTGGTTATTGAAGAGTCGGTAGCTATAGGTGAGCAACCACGTAAGGTGAGAAAAGTGGAAGTGAAGCTAAAGCAGAATCCGAAGTTTATCTCCGACTTAGAACCTTACTTTAATCAATTGAAGTTGGTTTTTTCTGGCAAATACGGTGAAGAAACCAGCTGTCAGTATAAAGTGGACCGCGCCTTTCAACAAAGCGAAAAGAAACCCTTGTGGTTGATCGAAAGCGGTAAATATAAAAATGCATGTGAGTGGAACATGGATGACATGATCGTCGATATGTACATCAAAAATGCTCCAGAAGTAGTGTGTTCTTGGGAATTGAAGAAGAGTAATTTTGACTATTATAAAGACCTCATTGATCAGCTCTAACAAAAGTATAACCGACATTGAAGAGGGGCTTTTATGGCCCCTTTTTCATGCCCTGTTTATATCCTTGGTTACCATCGTATTTCTTACTGGTGTTTATCCACGCTTCAAGGGTTCTTGCTCTCGAATCTAATACTCCGTAAAACGAGGTTTCTACTTAATCATTTTCCCCGTCAAAATCCAATGAAAAATTGTTGGATTGAGCTATTTCAATGGAGTAAGTAGAAAAAAGATAAAATATCCAAGCGCCTATTCACTTCATAATCAATACAAATCATGAAAAGTTGATTTTTTACCCAAAATATATGCGTTCGTTATTTTTAATTAGTCTAAATAAATTTTATATTCGCCCTTAATTAGAAACAATCTAAATAAATATGAAGTTGTTTTTGGTTTTAGGAATGGCGTGTATATCTCTTTCGCTCAGTGCTGAAGACCTGGTCTCGCCGATCGATTCTACAGATATATCACACGGCACATCAATCGCCCCTGTGGAAATGGAGTCGGTGACTATTTTAGCTCCCCGAAAGGATATCGGTCAAATCGCCCATCTAAGCGGCTCGGAAATTCTATTAGATAATGAGGACATTAAGCGATTCGATCAAGTTGATGGGAATCAAATCTTGCAAGCCCTTCCTGGTGTCTATACCCAACAAGAAGATGGTTGGGGGTTACGTTTAAATGTCGGTCTTCGTGGCACGGGCGTACTGCGTTCAAGTCGTGTCACGCTTATGGAAGATGGCGTATTGACAGCGCCGGCTCCGTACGCATCTCCTGCGGCTTATTACACGCCAGCGATGTGGAAATACCAGAATATTGAAATCCTTAAAGGTTCCTCTCAATTGATTGCTGGCCCTCAAACAACGGGAGGAGCCATTAATATGGTTACACCTGTGTTGGATGAGAAAAACGATCTTTCCATTACATCGGCCTTTGGTAATTATGGGCAGATTAGGAACTTCATTCAAGGGGAATGGAAGATAGCCAAGAGAACTTCGATGGGTATAGCTTTGAATAGAAGCCAAGCCAATGGATTTAAGCAATTCAAAAATGAAGCGATTGGAGGTTATGCTCTAAACGACGGCTATTTGAAAATTGGGCAC
>JAYYCN010000022.1:0-4101 GCA_036161795.1 Bacteroidota bacterium | reverse complement strand
GAAGCAATCCATTCATTTGGTGGAAGATCGCTCAGCTTTTTAACTTCTACTTCTTTGGTTTCCTTGAGTATTTTCTTCGCTCGTACTCTGTATTTTGAGGTAAAAGCAGAGATGTAATCCTCAAATGAATTCCAATCATCAGGGATGCTTAGTACCATAAAGGGCTCTCCTTTAACCGTAACGGAATTCGGGAATTCTTCATATCCAAGAATATTAGCTGCAATGATGGGGCATTTATTTGGAAGGTTTTCGAATTGATCTATACCTTTATCTGAGGTTAAAACTGGGAATTTTAATCCAGGGGCACAAGTATTTCCAATAATTCGAATAACTCCTTTTTGGCTAAATAAATTGAATAGTTTAATCAGCGCTCTACTAATATATTTGCCTGTAGGCCTGTGTAATTCTACAATACTACTCGGATACTGTTTGCCATCCACTGTTATGATGTCGGCTGAGTTAGGGAGGTTATCCAATAACTTATCTGATAAACCACATTCAAAGGTTGTGTGTTCTATTTTTCCCTGATCCACCCCGTACATCTTCACAAAACTCGTTGGTAAAGTCCGTCCGTATTCTATCATTCGGTTGAACAAACAAATTCATCGTTAATATTAGTCTATTGGTGATTTGCGTTTTGTTAAAAGGTAACTCGGGCTATTTTTGTAGGATGCACTTATTTAAATCTATCGTATCAATCAGTGTTTTGAGTGCTTTCGCTATGTGTTCCTTGTTTTCACAGAAACCCAAGGAAGGTTACCCCATCGAGCAAAGGTTGAAAACCTATAAAACCATCAAATTGACTACCGATACGATAAAGCTTTCGGAGGCAGAAAAAGAGTGTATTTACCACTTGATTAAAGCAGCTGAATTTGCTGATTTGATTTTCTGGGAACAGACTTATATGCCTAAAAAAGAGGCATTGAAAAAGGTCAAAGATGAAAATCTCAAAAAGTTCATGGAGATAAATTATGGTCCTTGGGATCGCTTAAATAACGACGCTCCTTTTGTCAAAGGGGTCGGTGAAAAACCTAAAGGAGTGAACTTTTATCCAGAAGATTTTAATCCCGATGTTGTGAATGAAGGCGAGGCGATTCGGGTATTGAGTCCATACACCAAAATCAATCGTGTATTTCAAATGGATGCTGCCAATCCACCTCAACCCCCAGTTCCACCAGAAGAAGGACAAATGCCACCTCCCATGACAGAGATGTTTCCTTTGCAATCTGGCCAGTTTGTAGAATTACAAGGATTTTCTCAAGCATATCGAGACAACATGCAAGAGTTAACAAATGAGTTAGAGTTAGCTGCAAGCGCCATTGAAAATGAAGATACAGAATTTGCAGATTACCTCCGTTTCCGTTGCATGGCATTAAACAGCGATGAATTTATTGAAAGCGATGTAAAATGGCTGAGTTTAAATACACATCTCGATATTATTATAGGACCTATCGAAAATTATGAAGACAAATTAACAGGGCAAAAAACGTCTTTTGAAGCGTATGTATTGGTCAGAGATCAAGAGTGGGGTGAAAAACTGAAGAAGTATGTCGCATTATTGCCGGAATTACAAGCAGGATTGCCGGTAAAAGCTGCTTATAAACCCTCATTAGGACCTGAAGCGACAGCGCAAGTATACGACGAGGGAAACGAAATGGAAGATATTGTGGAAGAACCTATTGATATAGAGGGATTCCCTCCTTTGATTAAACCCAAAAAACCTCAAAGCCAATTAGCCGTATTTGATGCTTTATACTATGCTGGTGATTGTAATGCGGGCAGTAAGACCATCGCGGTTAACCTTCCAAACGATGAAAATATTCAGAAGTTTTGGGGTACAAGGCGTTCACAACTAAAAAATACAATGCGCGCGAAATTTGATGAAATAGTAGTTCCTATCTCTAAAGAAATTATTCATCGTTCGCAGCGAAAGAATATCACCTTTGATGCGTTTTTCAATAATGTTATGTTTCATGAAGTGGCGCACGGTTTAGGAATTAAAAACCTGGTGAAAGACCCTGAGAAAACCGTACGTGAAGCTTTGGGTCCAGATTACTCTGCTATAGAAGAGTGTAAGGCGGATGTTTTAGGATTGTATATGGTTACAAAACTTCAGGAAAAGGAAGAATTAAATGGGGATTTAGAAGATTTTTATGTGACGTTTGTGGCTTCTGTGTATCGTTCTGTGCGTTTTGGTGCATCAAGTGCTCATGGTAGAGCAAATATGATCACGTTTAATACTTTAGAATCTTCAGGTTGTTTAGAACGTTCATCTAAAGGATTAAAAATCGATGTTCAAAAAATGAAGAAAGCCATCAATGATCTAGCTGCCGAACTTCTCACGTTACAAGGTGACGGGGATGCCAGTGGCGTCAAGAAAGTGCTGGCTGAACGAGGAATCATAAATGAGGCGCTTACGGAAGAATTAAAATCTCTTGAAAAAGAGGATATTCCTGTAGACATCATTTTTGAACAAGGAGTGAATGCTTTAGGCTTACAAAGATTTGAAAAGAAATAAGAAATAATCAATGAGAAAATGGATGTCGATAACCGGCGTGACCTTATCCGTTGTCGCCTTGGTTTTTTGTGGGAATAGCCCCTTTTCAATTGAAGATCCCGTTTTAAGAAGGCTAACCTTTACCCTAAATTCACAACATTATCACCCGAGAGAAATAAACGACGAATTTGCTGCCCTGGTATTTGAAAATATTTTTGATAACCTAGATGGTAATAAGCAGTTTTTCACGGAGGAAGATGTAACTCGATTTGGTCAATTAAAAAACAGAATAGACAATGAAATCAATGTGGGGCAACTGACATTCTTTGATTCTGTTTGGAACACCTTGATGCTTAGATTGGACAGAATTGAACCGGAGATTCTATCCGATTTGGAAGGCCCGCTTGACTATAACGAGCAGGTTCAATTTGAGGTGAGTGTTGAAGATAAAAAATATCAAAAGGATGTTGATGCGCTAATTGATTATTGGCATCGTTGGACTCGCTATCAGGTAGTAGATAGGTTATATAGAAAGCAAAAACAACAAAAGGAATTAGAGAACTCAAAAAAAGATAGCACCGCCGCTGAAATTAAGATTCTTCCTTTTGACACTCTAGAACTTAAGGCCAGAAACGAAACTAAAAAATTCGTGCAGTCTTGGTTCAAGCGTTGGCGTAAAATGGATCGCCAAGATCAAATAAGTTTTTACGGTAATACGATAAGCGAAATATTTGATCCACATACGAATTATTATCCTCCTGCGGACAAGGATAATTTTGATATATCAATGACTGGGAAGTTAGAGGGTATTGGAGCAACATTAAGTGAGCGAGATGGATACATCAAAGTGGAGCGTATTGTTCCTGGAAGCGCTAGTTACAAACAAGGTGACTTAAAAGCCGGAGACTTGATTCTCAAAGTGGCACAGGGTGAAAAAGAGCCCGTTGATGTTGTTGACATGAAGTTAGACGACGCCATTCAGCTTATCCGTGGAAAGAAGGGTACCGAAGTCCGTTTAACGGTCAAAAAACCTGATGGCGTAATTCAGGTGGTGCCTATTGTTCGTGATGTTGTGGTGATTGAAGAAACATATGCGAGAAGCGCCTTGATTAAAAAGGATGGTAAAAAATACGGAATTATTCAATTGCCTAGTTTTTATGCAGATTTTTCACAACGTGGTCGCGGTAGAAATAGTGCGGGTGATGTAAGAAAAGAGCTCGAGAAGTTAAAAGAGAGCCATGTGGATGGTATTATATTAGACTTAAGGAACAACGGAGGCGGAAGTTTAGCAGATGCCATCGAAATGTCGGGCTTGTTTATTTCATCTGGTCCTATTGTTCAAGTAAAAAATTCAAAAGGAGAAATTCGGCAAGCGCAGGATTATAATCCTACCTCCCTATACGATAAGCCATTGGTTATTTTAACCAATGCATATAGTGCATCAGCTTCAGAAATTCTTGCGGCTGCATTACAAGATTATAATCGTGCAGTGGTTGTGGGTAGTAAAAATACCTTCGGTAAAGGTACCGTTCAAACCATGGTTCCCTTAAGAGGTGGGACCACCGATGTTTTCCCACGCGGGTTTGGTGATTTAAAAGTCACCA
>JAYYCN010000021.1:0-5815 GCA_036161795.1 Bacteroidota bacterium | reverse complement strand
TTGGGAAGGTAAGTATGCAAAGCATTCGACCCGGGACTCGAATAACTAAAAAGACCAAGGTAAAGCTCTTTTTAAGACCATGAGAAAACTCAAAGACATATTACCGATTAGTCTCCAATACGAAATTATTGGGAGCGATGATATTTCTATTGAGTCTATCTGCATCGATAGCCGACAAGCTACTAAGGATTCATTGTTTGCAGCAATTAAAGGCACACAAGTTGACGGGCATCGTTTCATACCAGAAGCCATCAAATCAGGTACCACCTGTATCATTCACAGCGCGGAAATTCCTGAAAACCAAGCCGGAATAACTTACATCAAAACCCAAGATGTGTCTAGGTTCCTCGGAGAACTCACACATAATTTTTACGAAAGACCTACCGACGAACTTATGGTCATTGGCGCCACGGGAACCAACGGTAAAACAACCATTACCACGCTCTTATTCGAGTTATTCACGCTTTTGGGATACGAATGCGGGCTAATTAGCACAGTAGAATACCGCATTAAAAATGAGAAATATCAAAGTACGCATACAACACCAGACCCCATTTCTCTTCACAAGTTATTAAAGAAAATGCACGATTCGGGTTGCACCCATGTGTTCATGGAAGTCAGTTCACATTCCATACATCAGCAACGAATTGCCGGGATTCAATTTGATGGCGGGATATTTTCCAATATCACTCATGACCATCTGGACTATCATGGCACTTTTGATGCCTATATCAAAGCAAAAAAAGCATTTTTTGACGGACTCACCCACTCCGCTTTTAGCCTTACCAATCGCGACGACAAAAACGGGCTGGTCATGCTCCAAAATACTAAGTCCACTCGCTATACATACGGACTGCAAGGGAATAGCGACTTTAACGCTAAAATAATAGAACACGATTTCAACGGGATGCAACTCAAATTAAGAGATACTGATTTCTGGAGTCCTTTAGTTGGTGAATTCAATGCCTACAATCTACTCGCAGTATACGCTGCAGCCACCTTAATCTCCGAAGGGAATGAACCATTGGAAGTATCAATGAGTGCTTTAGGAAGAGTAGCCGGTCGATTTGAAACTATAGCAGGGAAAGAGGGTCGTACGGCCATTATTGATTACGCGCATACTCCGGATGCTCTTCTCAATGTAATCAAAACCATTCAGCACATTCTTAAAGGCAAAGCACAGCTAATAACGGTGGTCGGATGCGGCGGAAATAGAGATAAAACCAAACGACCGGAAATGGGGAAAATTGCTGCTGTAAAAAGTTCGAGAGCCGTTTTCACCAGTGATAACCCCAGAAATGAGGACCCACATGGAATTATTCAAGAAATGATGCTTGGCGTTCCCGTTGAAGATCAACGCAAGGTTTTGTGTATCACAGATAGAAAAGAAGCCATCCGAACCGCCATAGCGCTATCATACCCAGGAGATGTAATCCTAATCTCAGGAAAAGGACACGAGACTTACCAGGAAATTAATGGCATCCGTCACGATTTCGACGACCGAAAAATTGCAAAAAATGAATTAAACCCCGAATAATGCTATATCACATTTTTAAATATCTCGATGAATTAGGGTTTTCAGGAGCCGGTGTATTCAACTACATATCATTTAGAGCCGCACTTGCGGGTATCAGCGCTTTGTTGCTCTCACTAATTGCTGGAAAACGAATCATCGCCTATCTGCAAAAGTTACAAATCGGCGAGACCATTAGAGATTTAGGACTTGAAGGCCAGATGCAGAAAAAAGGCACTCCAACCATGGGAGGTGTCATCATTATATTGGCCATCCTAATCCCCACTCTACTATTTGCCAAACTCAATAATTTATATGTGATCATTATGCTGGTGAGTACCCTATGGATGGGGATAATTGGAGGTATAGACGATTACATTAAAGTATTTAAGAAAGACAAAGAAGGTCTGAAGGCTACTTCGAAACTGATCGGGCAATTGTTCCTAGGAATCATCATCGCCGCAACCATTGATTACACGCACAGTGCCAATCATTTACCACTTGAAACAAACCTACCCATCACTAAACTTCGCTTAAACTATTCCGATTTATTAACAGGTAGTGGTAACGCTTGGCTCATTTTCATCCCTGTTATCATTCTTGTGGTGATGGCCGTCACCAATGCAGTAAACCTCACCGACGGAATCGATGGACTTGCCGCAGGAACAACAGCTATTGTTGGAGCTGGTTTGGGAGTATTGGCCTATGCCACAGGTAATACAAAGATTGCTTCATACCTCAACATTATTTACGTACCTCAAAGTGGAGAGGTCGTAATCTTTTTGGCTGCCATGATTGGAGCTTGTTTAGGGTTCTTGTGGTACAATGGATTCCCTGCTCAGGTTTTCATGGGTGATACGGGAAGCATGGCTCTTGGTGGCGCAGTTGCCGCTGTAGCTATCATCATAAAAATGGAGTTATTACTCCCCATTTTATGTGGAATTTTCTTTGCCGAAAGCTTGAGTGTCATACTTCAAGTGAGCTACTTCAAGTACACAAAGAAAAAACACGGTGAAGGCAAACGCATTTTATTAATGTCCCCACTTCATCACCACTACCAAAAGAAGGGCATTCCAGAAAGCAAAATCACACTCCGCTTTTGGTTGATCACCGTCATCCTCATATTGTCAACAATTGCATTAATCAAACTAAGATAATTGGCTAGAAGGATTTCCATATTGGGCTCAGGTATTAGTGGATTAGGTTCCGCAATTCTTGCAAAAAAGCAAGGCTGGAATGCCTTTGTTTCCGATATGGGTAGAATCCAAGACAGCACGAAGACAAAACTCGAAAAACTAGGTATACCATTTGAGGAAAAGCAACACTCCCTTGACAAAATTGCCAATGCAGATTTAGTCATGAAAAGCCCTGGAATACCGGGCGATGCTAAGATCATCAAAGAACTAGACCAAATAGGTATTCCTGTGGTTTCGGAGATTGATTGGGCCAGTCGATTCACGCAAGCCACCCTGATAGGTATTACAGGAACGAACGGTAAGACAACGACAACCCTATTGACTTACCATATTTTAAAGAATGCTGGATTCAATGTAGGGTGCGTGGGCAATATAGGAAGCTCATTTGCCGAATCTGTGGCTCAAGATCACTTCGATCATTATGTGATTGAAGTCAGCAGCTTTCAATTGGACCACACGAACAATACTCGTTTTCACATTGCATGTATCACGAATATTACAAAAGACCATCTGGATCGTTACCAAGGAAAGATGGAAAAATATGTACAGAGCAAATACCGAATAACACTCAATCAACAGCCCGAGGATTATTTCTTGTACTGTTCCGACGACCCCATTCTCCTGAACAGCCATTTCAATCAAAACATCGACGCCCAAAAACTTGCTTTTGGGGATAAAAAAACCGACACATCAGCCGCATATGTGGCAAACCAAGAAATCATACTAGACACAAAAAACAAATTCTCAATAAATATGAACGCACTTAATTTAAGAGGAAAACACAACCGTTACAACAGCATGGCATCTGCCGTGATGGCCAATCTCCTAGATGTCCGAAAAGACAACATCAGAGAAAGTCTCAGTAACTTTCAAAATATGGAACATCGACTTGAGCCTGTGGCAAAAGTCAATGGCGTAGAGTATATCAATGACAGTAAAGCAACCAATGTGAATTCATCCTGGTTCGCTTTAGAAAGTATGGATAAACCCGTTATTTGGATTGCTGGAGGAGTTGATAAGGGTAACGATTATAAATGCCTTAAACCACTGATTCACCAAAAGGTAAAATTGATCATTTGTTTGGGTATGGATAACCTAAAAATTCATCAAGCCTTTCAATCCGATGTTGACATGATTATCAATACACAAAGTGCTAAAGAAGCCGTTCATGTCGCATCTAGAATGGCAGAAACTGGTGATACCGTTTTATTATCACCTGCTTGTGCAAGTTTCGACTTATTTGATAGCTACGAAGAACGTGGACGAATGTTCAAGTCTGCTGTGAGGAGTCTATGAATACATTCCGAAAGATATTCAAAGGAGATCCCTTCATTTGGGGTATCGTTTTTCTTTTATCCGCCATAGGTGTTTTAGCGGTATACAGTTCTACTGGAAACCTAGCCTATAGCAAACAGGAAGGGAATACTGAGTTCTATTTACTTCGTCATCTAGGATTCATAGTGGTAGGTTTATTTGTCATGTACGTGGTACATAACATTCCTTTTAAATTTTATTCGCGTTCATCAATCTACCTGCTTTGGTTATCTATCGCACTATTATTCGTTACCCTTTTTGTCGGGTATAACATAAACAATGCCCAAAGGGTTATTCCCATTTTCGGATTCACTTTACAGCCATCCGATATGGCGAAGGTTTTCCTTGTCATTTTCTTAGCAAAATACCTCAGTAAAAAGCAGCAGGAGGTAGATAACTTCCAAGTTTTTTTAAGGCTATTGGGAATGATTGTAATAGTCATCATTCCTATTATCCCCGAAAATCTAAGTACCGCATTGGTGGTCATGACTACCAGTACCTTACTGATGGTAATAGGAAGGATTAAAACAAAATTCATTCTCGGATTATTGGGCACAGGTGTATTGCTCGCTGCCATGTTCTATTTCTTATTGATGAACTTGGATATGAACAAGTATCAACACACACGAATGCCAACCTGGAAAAAAAGAATTGAAACCTTTATGGGTACGGGCGAAAATACCGATTCTAATTACCAACAAGTGCAGTCGCAGATTGCTGTTGCGACGGGTGGTTTTTGGGGAAAAGGACCGGGGAATTCAACCCAGAGAAATTATTTACCGCATCCATATTCTGATTTCATTTTTGCCATCATCGTTGAGGAATATGGTCTTTTAGGTGGATTACTGCTAATCTCAGCGTTCATATTGCTTATTCTAAGGGCGTTAAAAGTAGTATTAGAAAGTCAACGATCCTTCCCGGCATTGGTTGTTTTAGGGATTGCCGTTAGTACTTCCTTTCAAGCTTTTGTTCATATGGGCGTAAGTGTCGGGAAGCTACCAGTCACTGGATTAACGCTACCCCTCGTGAGCATGGGTGGAACAAGCATTATATTTAACAGCATCGCTTTTGGCGTTATGCTCGGGGTAAGTCGTCATATTCAAGAAGAAAAACTAAAAGCAAGTACAACGGGGGTTGGCTCTATTCAGAAAGATGAAGAAGAAGACACCAAATAATATGAATCTGCTCTTTTGTGGAGGTGGTACCGGTGGCCATATTTTTCCTGCTATTGCATTAGCCAATGAATTCAATGACAGATACCCCAATTGTAACATTCAATTTGTTGGTGCACTCGGTAAAATGGAAATGGAAAAAGTTCCTGCTGCTGGATATAGTATAATTGGCTTACCACTACAGGTACTTGTTCGAAAACTTACCCTAAAGAATATTTCTGTTTTTTTCAAGGCGATTTATAGTTTATTCAAGGCACGCAGAATTATACGAAAATTCAATACTACAGCCGTTATAGGTACAGGTGGATTTGCAAGTTTACCAGTATGTTTTGCAGCATCGCAAATGAATATCCCTGTTTTTGTTTGGGAAGGTAATGGATTTGCTGGACTCACAAACCAAATCATGAAAAAACGTGCAAAGCGCATTTACTGTGGCTTCGATGGCATGGATAAACAGTTTCCTCATGGTAATTGGATTCATTCTGGCAACCCCATACGTAAGGAGCTTTTATCGCCCGTTAACCCCAATGAATGTTACAAGTTCTTCGGACTTTCGCCAGAAAAACCCATCGTATTCATAACAGGAGGTAGCTTAGGTGCTCAGTCCATAAATCAAGCAA
>JAYYCN010000020.1:0-4968 GCA_036161795.1 Bacteroidota bacterium | reverse complement strand
TGGATTGATGATCAAAAATGGGTATTTCATAACGGATGGTGGAAAGGATTTAGGACATACTTTTGGAGATGTTTAGACGAAGACAAGAGTTTTGTTGTTCTTACCAATAATGTACAAGGCCCCTTTCTGTCAACTATGGAAATGGTCAGCTTGTTGAAATAATCAAGGAGCAATAAATCGGAATCGATTATTTGCACTTTTGAAAATAAACACGCCACTTGCCAATGGTGGTAATAGAATATCCTTAGTAGCACCGAGTTCTTTTTTCTCGAAAATTTTCTCACCACTGCTACCGAAGATTTCAAAACCAGTTAGACCCTTATTTGAATGAATATGAACCAGCCCCTTTTGAACATACCACAATGTGGTAGCGTTTGAACGATTTATTTGACGAGATGAAAGGGCGTCACGTTGATGTATAACGCCAACTGCATCAAGATCGAACCCCGAACCGCTAAAATTGGTAGGCCAGGGATCGTTGATGATGCGACCTTTGCTGTCGGTTGTACCGAATCGTGGATTGATGCATCCTACGACATCCTGGATTCGGACCCAATAAAATTCTGTGGGGAAAAAGGATTCTGTAGTATCTAAGTCGCTAATATCAAATGGTGTGCCGTAAGGCATTCTATACTTTCCCGCTAGATTGTGAATCTCTTCGGCTTTGGTACTACCAAATGCAGATGTTTGCACTTGGGTTGGTGTTAAAGATTCTGATGGTATTCTATAGAATTTAACACCGTCTAGACTCACTTCAACATGCGCTAACTCTAAGAATGAGTCATTAAATGCATTTTCAAATACCGCAAAATCAAATCCTGGTCGATTCACAATTGGGTTAGGAAAATATAGCGTGATAGATCCAGAATCTCCAAGGCTGATAACGCCAGCTGAACGCGCCTTGCCAAGAGCAGACTCTTCGGAACCCACATTGGCATATCCCGAATCAGGTTGTGAAATATCACGGTAACCCACTGCAGATTGCGCCTGATAAGCCCAGTTCACAAAACAGCTTGAATCCCAAGGTATTGCCGTACTACCTACCCTACCAACTGCAGGTGCAAATTGAGAAAGCAAATAGGACGGATAAAAAATAAAAAATGATATGGTAGCTTGGAACTTAAGCACGCAGTCTTTGTTCTATGTTGTTGGCAATTTCATCGCACTCTTGGTGGTTCTTCTTTAAAAGTGCTTCTGCTTTATTAACCATATTTTCAGCCCATGTTCTATCGCCCAGGTCCTTCGCATTGATAAGTACATTGAACCATGCACCTCTCACTGCTGTTTTGATACATATTGCCCCAACACCTACATCGCTAAGGCTATTGGGATTGCCTTTTTCTGCCATTTCTCTCAACAATGGTAAGCAGTCATAAGCAGCCTGCATGGTTTTGAAGGGAACTTCTGTAGCGTATTGAGATGCTTTTTCGATGGCTTTCTTTCTTTCATCCTTCTGTTCGGGTGTATCTTTTGGAAGTCCAATGGCTGCCATAATGGAATCAAAAGCCCTCGTGTCTTCATCTACTAAGGCGGTTAATTTTGCGGTATGTTTTTGCCCTTCTTCTGCCCATGGAGAAAACGCAGAAACCCGATCTTCCCAACCTCTTTTTGCCGCGCTAAGATTAGCAACCATGGTTCCCAATGCCGCTCCAAGCGAGCCAGCTAAAGCAGCAATACTTCCACCACCAGGAGCGGGAGAATCTGATGCAGTTTCAAGAACAAAGTTTTTAACACTCATGTTTTCTAATCGCTCGTCAGATTCATTACGCAATAGGTATTCAATGATTCGAGATTTGGGGTTGAACTCAGAAATTTCATTTAATCCCATGCTTTTTATCGCAATATCTACAAGTGTAGCTTCATCAACACCGCTACTTAAACCTTGCTGTTCTAAAAAGTATTTCCCTGCCTGTAGCATAGGTTCAAGTGGTACCAAACCAACCAGTTCACTTCCGGTTACTCGTACACCTCTGGCCTCGGCAGATTTTCTTGTTTCTTCAAAAACCAGATGCAGAGGAGTTTCCCTGAAATTGGTTAAATTAATACTGATTTGGGCAATTCCGTACTCTTCAATGTACCAACCAATTCCCTTTACATGCTTTAGTTTGCCTGGTATACGAATGGGTTCTCCATTTTCGTCTTTTACCACTGGGCCAACATAAGGGTTGCCTTCTCTTTTTACTCGACCTTGTTCGCGAACATCAAACGCAATGCGATTGGCAATACGTGTGCTTTTGGTATTTAAGTTTACGTTATAAGCAATAAGAAAGTCCCTCGCTCCAATGCAAGTGGCGCCTGCTTGAGCATTCATTTCTTGAGGACCGAAATCTGGCTTCCATTGGTCTTCTTTGATCTTATCAAAAAAACCTTCGTATTCTCCTGAACGAATGACACTCAAATTTGATCGTTCCTTATCGGGTTGAGCAGATTCGTATAAATAGGCAGGAATGCTTAGTTCTTCACCTACTCTCTGAGCCAATTGCTGCGCGTATTTTGCGGTTTCTTCCATTGTAATACCCGATATTGGGATTAACGGACAAACATCGGTTGCTCCCATTCTCGGGTGTTCTCCCTGATGTTGGCTCATATCAATTAAAGTGCTTGCTTTTTTTATGGCCTGAAATGCCGCTTCAATGACATTTTCAACTTCTCCAACAAACGTAACCACGGTACGATTTGTTGCCTTTCCGGGGTCAACATTTAATAACTTGACTCCTTCTAATTTTTCAATTTCTTGAGTGATTTCATTGATTACTTGAAGGTTATTACCCTCACTAAAATTAGGTACACATTCTACGATACGAGACATACTACAAAACTAAATGATTTTGAGTTCTCTATAACGTGTTTCGCAATTTGCAAAATTCACAAATAAAACAGACCAAATAGTGAAATAACAGACGACAGATAATGATTTCTTTCTCCGTCAATGAGTATCTTTGACAACCTTTTTATGACATTAATCAAATCCATATCAGGAATAAGGGGAACGATTGGTGGCAGTCCAGCCGATAATTTAACCCCTGTAGATATTGTGAAATTCGCAAGTGCGTATGGAACTTGGCAACTTAGTCAGCATCCTCAAGCTAAAATAGTGGTGGGAAGGGATGCCCGTATTTCCGGTGCTATGGTGAGTAGTTTGATCATACAAACTTTGATCGGTTTGGGTTTAGATATCGTCGATTTAGGGTTAGCAACCACTCCTACCGTCGAAATGGCTGTACCTGCAGAGAGCGCTCAAGGGGGTATCATTGTGACTGCGTCTCATAATCCTAAACAATGGAATGCTCTTAAGCTATTGAATCAAGCCGGTGAATTCTTAAGCGCTTCAGATGGAGCGCAAATATTAGAAATTGCGGAGAAAGGCCAATTTGAGTATGCCACGGTTGATAAACTTGGGAAACGGGAACAAAAGGATTATCTAGAATATCATATTCAAAAAATCCTTGAAATAGATATTGTGGATGTTGATGCCATAAAAAAAGCAGACTTTAAAGTCGCTGTTGACCCAGTGAACAGTGTAGGAGCTATTGCGGTACCGGCGATGTTGAAATCTCTCGGAGTGGAAGATATAGTCTTGATCAATGGAGAGGTAAACGGCGTATTTGCTCATAATCCAGAACCACTGGCAGAGCATCTTGGCGAAATATCAACTATTGTCAAATCCGAGAAATGTCACCTTGGTATAGTAGTTGATCCGGATGTAGACAGATTGGCGTTTGTCTGTGATGATGGTGAAATGTACGGCGAAGAATATACTCTTGTAACAGTTGCAGACTATGTTCTTGCCCATAAACATGGAGCTACCGTAAGTAATTTATCGAGTACTAAAGCGCTTCGAGATATTACCGAGAAGGCAGGACAAACTTACCACGCGAGTGCGGTTGGAGAAGTTAATGTAGTAGAAGCCATGAAAAAGCATAATGCCGTAATTGGTGGTGAAGGCAATGGTGGAGTTATTGTTCCTGATTTGCATTACGGCCGTGATGCTTTGGCGGGTATCGCTTTATTTTTGAGTCATTTAGCACAAAAACAAATGAAGTTGAGTAAGCTTCGTGCGACTTACCCAACCTACCAAATGTCGAAAAATAAGGCGGAATTATCTCCAGAAATGAATGTCGATGAGGTTCTAGAGAGAATTAAAAAAAAATATGCAAAATGGCCCATAAATACCATAGATGGCGTGAAAATAGAATTTGATGGAGATTGGGTGCATTTGCGTAAAAGCAATACGGAACCCATCATTCGAATATATGCGGAGAGTACCTCACTGGTAACTGCAGAGAATCTTACAAAAAAAATACTACGGGATATCGGAGATTTAATGAACTAAACTATGTCACTTCAATGCGGAATCGTTGGTTTACCCAACGTGGGTAAATCTACTCTATTCAATGCTGTTTCATCGGCTAAAGCTCAATCAGCTAATTTTCCTTTTTGTACCATTGAACCTAATGTGGGAACTATCACTGTTCCTGATGTAAGAATCAATAAATTAACTGAAATTGCTGAGCCTGACAATGTCGTACCAACCACTATTGAGATTGTGGATATCGCAGGTTTGGTGAAAGGAGCTTCAAAAGGAGATGGTTTAGGTAATCAGTTTCTTGGTAATATCAGATCAACCCATGCAATTTTACATGTTTTGAGATGTTTTGATGACGAAAATATCATTCACGTAGATGGTAGTGTGGATCCGATCAGAGATAAAGAAATCATCGACACGGAACTGCAGCTGAAAGACTTAGAGACACTGGATAATCGAATTTCTAAAACCCAAAAACAAGCCAGAACAGGTGGAGATAAAGACGCACTTAAAGCGCTAGAGGTTTGTGAACAGTTTAAATCTCATTTGGAAAAAGGTTTAAATGCTCGATCTCTTGAAATGGATGCGGAGCGCCGTGCCCTGATTGCTGACTTGAGCCTACTCACCGACAAACCGGTGATGTACGTGTGTAATGTGGACCC
>JAYYCN010000019.1:0-5085 GCA_036161795.1 Bacteroidota bacterium | reverse complement strand
AAGAGCAGTGGGTTGATCTTCAGGGAGACAACCGTTTAACTATTGGAAACAATGAATGGCACCACGTTGTAATTACGTATGATGCAGTAGCTTCAAAGGTTGTATTCTATGTAAATGGAAAAGAAATGATGATGTCAGAAGATGTTACCAATCGTTTTGGTGATGACCCTGCAAACGGTGGCGGCCCACTTGGTCCATTGCAATTCAAAAATGCTAACCGGTTTGTATTTGGATGTTACAACCAAAACCTTCCAGGTGGAGCTCCAGATGCATGGATGAAGCATTTTGACGGTTCGTTAGACGAGTTCCGTATTTACAGTAAGGCGCTGCCAGCATCTGATGTAGAATTCTTATACAACCTAGAGAGTGAAGGTAAATAAAAACGTACATCCTCGAGGCATAATAAAAGGAATGTCCCTAACAGGGGCGTTCCTTTTGTTTTTAATCCCACTTTGCAGTTGGAATTGCAAAAAAGAGGAGGAGAAACCAAAAGACAACACCAAGAAAAACCCAATTCAACTTGTTTCTGTGAAATGGGGAGATGTTCAAGTATATGGCATTCGCAAAGGGGCTGATGTAGATCAAACCCTACGTATTCGATTCTCAAATAAATTAGATACGCAAATTGCCAAGGAATCCATAAGAATTAAATACAATGGCGTAATCAGTGTTGACGGTGTTTACTCCTTTGAGAACAATGATTCTACCCTCGTCTTCACACCAAGTGAACCTCTTAAATATTACTCAAAATATACCATTCCTATCACGGAATCGGTTAAGTCCTTCCAAGGTCAATCTATAGAAAGCGGTCAAACCGTATTACTGCGCACTACTTACAATCCAAACCCTAAATTCAAGGAGATCTCCATGGATTTATTATTGGATTCAGTTCAGCTGAAAACATTTGACTATTTCTGGGGTCACGCCCACCCCGTGAGTAGAATGGCGAGAGAACGATTAGGCTCAAACGATATTGTTACCATCGGTGGCACTGGTTTTGGAATCATGGCAGGAATTGCAGCTGTAGAGCGCGGCTTTATTGGCCGCGGAGAATACGTGCTACACATGAATACCATGACAGACTTTTTATGGAAAAAAGCTGATGTATTTCACGGAGCTTTCTCCCATTGGTTAAATGGTACCACGGGAAAGGTTAGGCCTTTTTCTGCAAACGATAACGGTGGCGACTTAGTAGAAACCTCATTTCTAATCATGGGGTTATTGAGTGCGAAAGAGTATTTTGATGGCACCAATGATGAAGAAGTTTTACTGCGTAACACCATTGATTCCATTTGGCATCGGGTAGATTGGAATTGGTACACCAAAAATGGCCAAGAAAATCAACTTTATTGGCATTGGAGCCCCGATAAAGGATGGGCCATGAATTTGCCGATACGTGGTTGGAATGAATGTTTGATTACCCATGTTTTGGCCGCATCATCGCCATCGCACCCAGTGAGCGATCAAGTATATCATATTGGTTGGGCTCGAAATGGAGGACTAAAGAATGGGAAAACCTTCTATGGTCTTAACCTACCGTTGGGAGAAGACTTAGGAGGTCCTTTATTCTTTTCACATTATTCATTCTTGGGGATAGACCCCAGAAATCTTAATGATGATTATGCCAATTACTGGGAACAGAATCAAAATCACTCCCGAATAAACCACGCTTATTGCAAAGCGAATCCGAAAAATCTAGCGGGTTATTCGGATTCAATGTGGGGACTTACTGCAAGTGATAACCCTTGGGGATACTCTGCTCATTCGCCCACAAACGACAAGGGCGTTATTACGCCAACGGCCGCTTTGTCAGCATTCCCATATACCCCAGAAGAATCTACAAAGGCACTTAAATTCTTTTATTACACCATGGGTAATCTCCTATGGAAAAAATACGGTTTTGTAGATGCCTTTTGTCCTGGTGAGGTATGGGCCGCAAGTTCATTTCTAGCCATTGATCAAGGCCCTATCGTTGTAATGATTGAGAACTACAGAACCCAATTACTATGGAAGTTGTTTACCTCTAATACCGATGTAATCAACGGTATGAAAACATTAAATTTTAAAGCACCCTATCTGAATTAATCCATGAACCTTAGAAATACCAGCTGTCTTTTATTTTTAATCCTGGGCTTTAACCTGAAAGCCCAAACTCAATCCTTCAACGGCCCAAGTTGGCTTGTGCCAAAACATAAACTTCAGACTTCTGAAGAAGCAGTCAAGTTTGTGAGTGAGTTAATGAATAAAATGACCCTAAGGGAAAAAATTGGTCAACTTAATTTACCTTCCATTGGCTTTGATGTCACAGGCCCTATTCTTTCTGAGGGTGTTGAGGCTAAAATTGACAGTGGTTGGGTAGGTGGAGTATTTAATACCTACACCCCCAACGCCGTGCGCAAACTTCAAGATAGAGCGATTAAAAACACACGACTTGGTATTCCATTATTACTGGGATATGATGTAATACACGGACATCGCACCATATTCCCCATTCCACTTGGTTTGTCAAGTACCTGGAACACAGAGTTGATCCAACGTACGGCAAGAGTAGCAGCTAAAGAATCAACCGCAGATGGTTTAAACTGGACATTCTCTCCAATGGTAGATATTAGTAGAGATCCACGTTGGGGACGGGTATCTGAATGTGCCGGAGAAGACCCTTATTTAGGATCAATGGTTGCGCAGGCAATGGTAGACGGTTACCAAGGTAGTGACTTAACAAACACCCGAAACCTGATGGCCTGTGTAAAACATTTCGCATTATATGGCGCCCCTGAGGGAGGTAGAGATTACAATACCGTAGACATGAGCCGATACAAAATGGAGAATGATTATTTGCCGCCCTATCGTGCAGCAGTACAAAGTGGTGTTGGGTCGATCATGACAGCCTTCAATGACGTAAATGGGGTCCCATCTACTTGTAATACTTTCTTGTTAAAGGAATTACTTCGTGAAAAATGGTCGTTCAATGGAATGGTTGTAACCGATTACACCGCTATTGAAGAATTAATTGACCATGGTTTGGGCTCCGAAAAAGAAGTTGCCAAAAAAGCCATTAAAGCAGGCGCTGAAATGGATATGGTGGGAGAATCATATCTTAATTTTCTGGAAGAAATAATAAGAGAAAGCAATGAGCTAGAAGTTGATATCAATGCTGCTTGTAGGAATATATTACTCGCAAAATATCGCTTAGGCTTATTTAATGATCCGTATCGAGGCCTTGACAACCAATGGCAAGAAGAAATCCTTTCAGAAGAACACCGATCTGCTGCTAAACAAGCCGCGGAAGAATCTTTTGTATTACTGAAAAATAAGAACCGCGTTTTACCTCTGAAGCAGGAATTAAAGATTGCATTTATTGGCCCACAGATAAAGAGAAAAAGAGATCTCATCGGTAATTGGAGTGGAGCTGGTGATTGGAAAAAAGCGATAAGTATTTGGGAGGCCTCTAGTGAGATAAAGAACAAACGATATGCACTTGGATGTAATCTGATTGATCGCGAATTGATTCGTCAACAACTCAATCAGCACGATGGACAAATCCCGGAACATCAAGATTCAAAAACATTAATTGATGATGCGCTGAAAGTAGCCCGCACGTCAGATGTTCTAGTTGTTGCTTTAGGAGAAGCCTTTGGTATGAGTGGAGAGGCGGCATCCATGACACAAATATCCCTACCGGAGGAACAGATCAATTTATTACGTTCCCTACGTAAGTTGAACATCCCTATCGTCACTGTTTTAATGAATGGAAGACCATTGATTTTAAACGACGTACTTGAACTATCTGATGCGGTTTTAGAGTGTTGGTTTCCTGGAACAGAAGGAGGAAATGCCATAATTTCAACCCTGCTGGGTGAAAATAATCCAAGCGGTAAAATCACCATGACCTTCCCTAGAAATGAGGGCCAAATTCCTATCCATTATAATCACAGAAAAACGGGAAGGCCTTTTGAACAAGACCAAAAATACACCACAAAATACTTAGATCAACCAAATGAGCCTCAATTCCCATTTGGCTATGGATTAAGCTACGCAGATTTCCGATATGGTAAGCCAATGATTCAAATTAAAAGCGATACACTTTTCTTAGAATTCAAGGTTGAAAACACGTCTAAGGTTGCAGGTAAAGAAACTGTACAGGTATATTTCTCAGATGAATTTGCCTCCATGACTAGACCCGTTAAACAACTCATACGATTTGAAAAACGAATGATTAATGCTGAAAGTATAGAACAATTTAATTTTAGCATTCCGGTGAGAGACTTTGGTTTTTACAATCAAAATGGGGAATGGAATTGGGAAGCTGGTAGCTTTAAAATTCATGTGGGCCCTAGTTCAGAGAATACCCAAACGATAGCATTTGAGTGTAAATAATGTGCTCCACTGACGTTTTCAACCTTTATCTATATTCTTTATCTTCGCAGCAATCTAAACCATGAAATTTGATATAGCAATCATTGGTAGCGGTCCCGGCGGTTATGTTGCAGCCATCCGCGCCTCACAATTAGGAAAAAAAGTAGCGATTATTGAACGTGAAAATTTAGGGGGAATCTGTTTGAATTGGGGTTGTATCCCAACAAAAGCACTTTTAAAAAGTGCACAGGTTTTTGATTATATCAATCACTCAGACGACTACGGAATCAGCATCAAAGATGCTAAAGTTGATTTCGACGGCATGGTAAAACGTAGCCGTGGTGTTGCTGACGGAATGAGCAAGGGTATTGCCTATTTAATGAAGAAAAACAAAATCGAAGTCATTAACGGAACAGGTAAACTTGCAGGTAAAGGAAAAATCAATGTAACCGATGACAAGGGTAAATCTTCATCCGTTGAAGCGAATCATATCATCTTAGCAACAGGTGCAAGAAGCCGCGAGTTACCAAATATTCCAATTGATGGTAAAAATGTTGTTGGATACCGCGATGCGATGGTATTGCCAAAACAACCAAAAGAGATGATTGTTATCGGATCTGGTGCTATTGGGATGGAATTTGCTTATTTCTACAGCACCATTGGTACCAAAGTAACCATCATTGAATTCATGGATCGCATTCTTCCAGTTGAAGATGATGATGTAAGTAA
>JAYYCN010000018.1:0-3346 GCA_036161795.1 Bacteroidota bacterium | reverse complement strand
ACAAATTTAAGATTTTCCTTTAATGCCTGACTTTTGTATCAATCTTGTTGTGCGTCAAAGGCCTTATCTTTGTCGAAAATCAAATGAGTACAGAATTTATCCCTCAACTAGTGATGTCCTTGGTACCAGGGATTTTGGTTTTAATTGCTGCCTACATGGTTATGAACCGTATGTCAAAAACCCTACACCATACGCTGAGAACGGAAATCATTCGTCAAAATAATAAGGACTTTGCAAAGCTTAAATTGGGTGCCTACGAAAGACTTGCATTACTTCTTGAGCGAAATAGTGTGCCTAGCCTTATTCATAAGTTCTCAAATTCTACTGGAACGTCCTCCGATGTTTTAAAGATGATGACTCATTCCATTAACGAGGAATTCAATTATAATGTATCGCAACAAGTATACGTGAGCGAACAAACATGGGGTACCATTAAAATTGTGAAAGAACAAACCTTGTTAGTTTTGAAAAAAGTATACCATGGTCTTCCTGAAAAGGCCACCAAGGCTGATTACTTTGGAGCTCTTATCAGTCATTTAAAAGAGTCGGGAGAAATTCCACATGAAAAAGGCCTACAAATGATTCGTGGTGAAATGGAATTATTATTCAATTAATACATCGGTTTACACATAGAGAATGGTCAAAAATCAGAGCGATATAGAAATCAAAGAGGTTTACACCGAAGCAAAATCAGACGCCTCGTTTCCAGGCGAATTTCCATTTACTCGCGGAATACGAAAAAACATGTACCGTGGTCGGTTATGGACCATGCGACAATATGCGGGATTCAGTACTGCGGAAGAAAGCAATAAACGTTATCACTACTTACTTAATCAAGGTACCACAGGTTTATCTGTCGCATTTGACCTCCCCACTCAAATCGGTTATGACAGTGATCATGCCATGAGTGAGGGAGAGGTGGGGAAAGTAGGTGTTGCCATTGATTCTCTTTCCGACATGGAAACCCTTTTTGAAGGAATCAAGTTGGAGGACATCACAACGAGCATGACCATCAATGCTACGGCTAGTACCTTGCTAGCGATGTACGTGGCCTTAGCAAAAAAGCAAGGTGCAGATTTAAGTAAAATTGGAGGCACTATACAAAATGATATATTAAAGGAGTATGCTGCAAGAGGCACCTATATATACCCAGTACACCCCAGCATGCGTATTATCACGGATATTTTCGAATGGTGTAGTAAAGAGCTCCCAAAATGGAATACCATTAGTATAAGTGGTTATCATATCCGTGAAGCAGGAAGTACAGCCGTTCAAGAATTGGCGTTTACTCTGGCCAATGGTAAATCATACGTCGAAAAGGCCATTGAGAAAGGTCTTGATATCAATGTATTTGGTAAACGACTTTCTTTCTTCTTTAATGCGCACAATGATTTCTTTGAAGAAATCGCAAAATTTAGAGCGGCTCGCGCACTCTGGGCTGGAATCATGAAAGATTTGGGTGCAACAGATCCCAAAGCCATGATGTTACGCTTTCACACTCAAACAGGTGGGTCAACATTAACGGCACAACAACCTCAAAACAATATTACCCGCGTTACCATCCAAGCATTGGCCGCAGTATTGGGCGGAACCCAAAGTTTGCACACCAACGGATATGACGAGGCGCTTAGCTTACCAACCGAAGAAGCAGCTAAAATTGCATTACGGACTCAACAAATCATAGGACATGAGAGTGGAGCAGCATCTACCGTTGACCCACTAGGAGGATCCCACTATATTGAAAACTTAACCGAAGAACTGAAAACACGTGCGGTTCATTTGATGAAAGAGATTGATAGAATGGGCGGCTCCATATCAGCAGTAGAGAATGGCTGGATGCAAGAAGAAATTGCTCGAAGTGCGTATGAATATCAAAAGAATATTGAAAACAAGGAGCAAATCATCGTGGGAATGAATGAATTCCAAGTCGAAGAAGAGGGGGACGTTCCTGCCTTTCATATTGATGATAGCATACGAAAGACTCAAAGCGATAAAATCCAAAAGCTCAAATCTGAAAGAAACCAAAAAGAGATTGACGAAGCTTTACACAATCTTTCCCTAGCTTGTTCAACTGGTGAAAATTTGATGCCACATATTTTGAAATCCGTGGAATCATACGCTACGCTTGGAGAAGTTGCAGATACCCTTAGAAACGTGTTCGGAGAGTATCAAATTGTGTAATGATTTTTTTTAAAAAAATCAAGTGAAATAAATTGGAAAAATGAGAATTTTCTCACTTTCTTTACACCTCGTTATGTGAATTTCCATCCACGTTGATGGTCAATCACTTGAATGAACTTTTACACACACATTTAACACAGACAAGGAATATATACATACATGGAAAGAAAAGCTCATGAAACCGCCTGGCAAGAATGCCTCGACATCATCAGGGACAATGTCAACCCCCAGAGTTTTAAAACCTGGTTTGAACCCATTAAACCGGTCAAACTTTCCAATAAAGTATTGACGATTCAAGTTCCAAGTCAATTTTTCTACGAATGGCTTGAAGAACATTTCGTTCAGATTCTTCAGAAATCATTAAAAAAGGTAATCGGTGGAAATGCTAAATTGGAGTACTCTATCATCGTAGAAAATCAGAATTCCGATAACCAACCTTTTACCATTAACCTTCCAACAGGAAATTCATCCAAACCTGTTAACAATGAATTGGGTATGCCCATCAATTTGGAAACACCCATTAAAAATCCGTTTATTATCCCGGGTTTGAAAAGAATGAATATCGATAGCCAATTAAATCCCCGCTATTCATTTGATAATTTCGTTGAAGGTGAATGCAACAAACTTGCACGAAGCGCTGGTTTAGCCATAGCACAAAAGCCAGGTGGAACTGCGTTTAACCCATTGATGATATTTGGTGGTTGTGGCCTAGGTAAAACCCACCTTGCTCATGCCATTGGAAATTTAATTAAGCAACAACACAAGCAAAAAGTAGTTGTGTTTGTTAGTGCTGAGAAATTCATTACCCAGTTCATTGATTCTGCACGTCAAGGAAACAATAATCAATTCGTGAATTTTTATCAGTATTTGGATGTACTCATTGTGGATGATGTTCAGTTCTTCGCTAAAAAAGAACGTACCCAAGAAGTATTCTTCCAAATCTTCAATCATTTGCACCAGAACGGAAAACAAATCATCTTAACCTGCGATCGTCCGCCAAAGGATTTAAAGAACATGGACGAGCGTTTATTAAGCCGTTTCAAATGGGGGCTTTCTGCTGATTTAGGAACACCAGATTTCGATACACGCGTTGCCATCCTCGAAAATAAAATGTACCAAGATGGTATCACACTTCACAAGGATGTCGTAGAATATTTGGCTCACA
>JAYYCN010000017.1:0-11410 GCA_036161795.1 Bacteroidota bacterium | reverse complement strand
TTGCCATTCCCAAATACTTCGTTAGGTGTTGGTACCAATTGGCAGGATTCTGTGTTTACATGGGCTCCATTGCGGAATTATAATGTATCTGTTCAAGGTGGTACGGATCGCTCAAATTACTCTATTGGTGGTAGTTACTACAGACAGGATGGAATCGTAGGTTTGGATAAAGCCTCGTTTGAACGTTTGAACGGAAGGGTGAATTTCCAAACTCAACTATCAAATAACTTGACCTTTAATAGTGTGTTCCTATATACCAATGAAAAGAGAAGCACACTTCCTGAAAATGGTATTGGTTCTGTATTATACAATACCATTAATGCATTTCCAACCGATCCAATTAGAGACGATAAGGGAGAGTTTACCTACCTAGAAGAAGTTGCCGATATTATTAATCCCTTAGCACAGATACAGAACACCTATAATTGGGCAGTGGTAAACAAGTTTGTAGGAAAGGAAGAATTGCAATGGAAAATTGCAGATGGCCTGACCTTTACCAATCGTTTGAACTATAACTTTGCGTTGGTAGATAATAAGTCATTCTCACCATTGGTATGGTACGGACCGGGTAAAGCACAAAATACAGCGATTAATGCAAACCTTGATCCATCAGAGGTAGAAATAGCACCTGATGTAACTATAGAGAGGGGTGCGAGCGTATACGAAGGGCGTTATACATACACCGACTTGAACTACGAGAGTTTCATGAATTATGAAACAAAGTTTTCCGATAGAAGAAGTTTGAAAGCCACATTGGGTGCTTCTGTGTTCAGTAGAGAAGGTGCAGGTCTGGATGGTACCGGTTATAATATTCCTAATAATTCGTTGGATTATGCGGATATCTCTGCTAATTTGGCGCCAGGCGGCTATTTGAATAATGTGGGTTCTTTCCAATTTCAAGAGCGCCTATTATCTGTATTCGGACGAGTAGAGTATAACCATCAAGATCGATACATCGTTTCCGGAATTTTGAGACGTGATGGGTCATCTAAGTTTGGTCCAAACAGTCGTTATGGTTGGTTCCCAACTCTATCGGGTTCTTGGGTAATTTCAGAAGAGGATTTTTATGCATTCAAACCTATCCGTTACATGAAAATGAGAATGAGTTACGGTGTGAGTGGAAATGACCAGATCGATAACTTTGCTTACCGTGGATTGTTGAACGGAGAGGGAGTTTATGTGTTTAACGACATTATTACCCAAGGTGTGGCCATTGGTCGTGCATCAAATCCTGATTTGAAATGGGAGACTACCCGTCAGTTTAATGCGGGTTTGGATATGACCATTGGTCGTGATTTAGATGTTACGTTGAACTATTTCATTAAAAACACCAATGATTTATTGTTTCAGCCTCAGGTGTCTGCCTTGATTGGAACCTATGGGCCTGGATCTTTTCCTCCAATTGTAAATGCTGGTAACGTTTCAAACTCAGGAGTCGAGTTAGAATTGGGCTATAACAAAAGATTTTCAAAGAAGGGGCGCTTCGGAGTGAACTTTAACGCAACCTATCTAAATAATAAGGTTACGGCCACCCCAGATGGTGTTGATTTCATTCCTGGTATCGGTTTTAGTGTGGGAGGTAACGTAGCCACTCGCTTTGAAACAGGATATGCCATTGGATACTTCCACGGATATGAAGTAGCTGGGGTGTACCAATCTCAAGAAGAAATTGATAATGCTGCAGTAGCACAACAAGGTGCAAAACCTGGTGATCTTATTTTCGTAGATCAAGATGGTGATGGCAAGATTAGTTTCTCAGACGATTCTGATAAAACCTTTTTGGGTTCACCAATTCCTGACTTTACCTTCGGTTTAGCCTTAAACCTCTCTTATGGTGGTTTTGATTTATCCGCTAACTTCTATGCGGCAGTAGGTCAGGAAATTATTAGAAACTACGAACGTCAGCAACCTTATGCTAACCAATTGTCGTATAACATAAATCGTTGGTCAGGTCCTAATACAACCAATGAATACGCTCGATTAACAACAGATCTAACCAGAAATAATGTCTTTTCTTCCTACTTCGTTGAAGATGGTTCATTCTTAAGGTTGAGAAATTTACAAGTAGGATACACCTTCAATCCTGTGGCGATGCGTCGGTGGGGAATCAAGAAGTTGAGAGTTTACGTGTCTTCTAATAACCTATTTACCCTAACAAATTATTTAGGTTTCGACCCGGATATTGGGTCTAATGGTGGCCCATTGGCTGCCGGAGTTGATTATGGTTTCTATCCACAGGCAAGAAACTTTATGTTGGGTGTTAATTTCAATTTTTAACGATTAATTTTAGAAAAATGAAAAAAATTAAATGGATTTCAGCGGGGGTGCTTTCGCTATCTGCCTTTATTTTCTCGGGTTGTGAGAAATATCTTAATATCAATCCCCTATATACACAAGACGCGGAGAATTTCTTTCAAACTCCCATTGATTACGAAAGAGCGCTTACCGGTGCATATGACCTAATGCAGGGTTCGTTTGTATCGCTTTGGATTGGTGAAATCGCCTCTGATAACGCCATTGCTGGTGGTGAAAGTGTTACAGACACAGAAGGCTTACACGAAATCGAAGGTATGTCGCATGATGCGGTTAATCTTGAGTTGAGAAGTGTATTTCAATGGAACTATTCCGGAATAGCTCGGGCCAATTATTTGTTGGAAAACAAAGATAAAATCTACTTTGCGGGAAAAACACAAATCATTGCACAAGCTCGTTTTCTTCGGGCATACTACTACTCAGAACTAGTAAAGTTTTTTGGAGACGTTCCATTGATTATTGATAAGCGATTGGGAGCCGACGAGGTACGTCAGACTGACAGAACGCCAAAAGCGGAAGTATATTCGCAGATTGAGGATGACTTGAAGTTTGCAGCGGAAAACCTTGACTGTGTAGCAGCTGAAAAAGGCCGTATTACCAAAGGATGTGCTCTATCACTATTAGGTAAAGTTCGTTTGTATCAAGATAAGTTTGACGCAGCAGCGACAGCCTTCCAGGAGGTGATTGATCAAGGTCAATATTCACTTATTAATGATTACACTAAATTATTCTCTGTTTCAAACGAGGGACATTCTGAGACTATTTTTGACATTGAATACTCTGGTGCTGAAGGTGGTAGTTATGGATGTTTCATCTGTTTGGAGGGGAACGCAGCTCCTGGATTCCAAGGGATTCGCCAATACAACGGGCCTGTTTACGGAGACGGAAACAGTTATAACCTTCCAACGAAAGATTTGTATGATTTCTTTGAAGCGGATGATCCTCGTCGTGATGCAAGCATCCTTGATATCGAAGCATTTATAGCGAAGCAAAGTAACCCTGGTGATATTGAATATGCCAAAGGTGGCGGAGGACACACAGGGTACTACAATAACAAATACATCAAACGCCAAGGTGAAATAGGTTTACCTGATAACGATTTGACTTCGCCGGTAAATTACAGGGTAATTCGTTATGCCGATGTATTACTGATGGCTGCGGAGTGTTATGCACGTGCTGCTTCTGCAGATGAGGGGAAAGCAACACAGTATTTGAATTTAGTTCGTCAACGCGCAGGTATGCCTGCAATCAATAGCTCAGGCCAGCAATTAGTTCAAGATATCTGGAAAGAACGTCGTCTAGAATTGAGCGGTGAAGGATGGAGATTCTTTGACTTGGTTCGTACTGGTCAGGCAGAAGCTGAAATTGATGGCTTTGTAAAAAATAAACATGAATTATTCCCAATTCCACAGGTTGAGATTGATCTTGCTGGAGGAAATTGGACCCAAAACCCTGGATATTAAAACTGAAAACAATCCTTAATAAAATTATGAAAAAATTAAACTATTTACTTGGACTAACATTAACCCTTGTACTGTTCTTGGGTTCTTGTAAAAAAGAGGAGGAGCCATCATTAGGTAATCCTCCATCAGCAGCGGATGCTGCTTTTACCTATCAGGCTACGAGCAACCCGAACGTGATTGAATTCACAGCGGCTAACAAAAACTTAGTGGCAAAATGGGATTTTGGTAATGGTACTAACGCAGAAGGTAGTGTAGTTACGGGTTCTTATCCTTTGAAGGGAACCTACACAGTGACCTTAACCGTTTTTAATTCTGGTGGAAGCAATAGTTCAAGCCAGGAAATTGTTATTGCAGAGGATGATTTAACGCAATTGAATGATCCGTTATATAATATCTTGACGGGAGGCACTTCTGGACCAGGTTCTAAAACTTGGGTGATTGATTCAACCAGGGATGATCACTTTGGTGTACATCCTTTAGGGTCATCCAATCTCGGAGAGTGGTGGATAGCAAAGCGTTTAGACAAATCAGGAACTGGTCTTTACACTGATGCATATGTCTTCCATTTGGATGCATTTAAGTTTGATCACATAACCAATGGCACTGGATACGTACACATTGATCAGGCATCAAACTTCCCAGATGGTGTTGTTAATAAGGCGGATTTAGACGTACCCATGCAGGATATGATGGGCGAGTCATGGACACTAAAGAAGAATGAAACCGATACTACCATAGAAATTTCAGGTAGTGCATTTATTGGTTCATATACCGGAGTGCGTACTTACAAAGTGCATACCATTAGTGAAAACGAGCTCGTACTTACTTATGGCGATGATAAAGCTGAAGATCGTGGTTGGTTCATTCGACTAAGACCGTCTGATTATCCTGTGGATGATGGCAGTGGAGGAGGAGGAGGAACTACTGGTTACTCTTTGCCAATCGATTTTGAAGACGCTTCCAAAGATCCAGAGTTTGAGGCATTTGGTGGAACGGGCTTATCTATCATCGACAACAGCGTGAGCGGTGGGGCTAATACCTCTAGCAGAATTCTTGAAGTTGTTCACGGAAATGAGACATGGGCTGGTTTCTACGTGGACCTTGATAAAAAACTTGATTTCTCTGGTGCGGATTCTATGATTTCCGTGATGATCTATGCTCCTAACACAGGTAGAATGCGCGTGAAGTTAGAAAACAGCTCAAAAACATCTGAATTTATCGAGAAAGATGTGGATGTTACTACCGCTGGTGAGTGGATCGAAGTGAAAGTTGGCTTCTCGGATGCAGCAGTTGATACATTCGATCGCTTGGTGCTCTTCCCAGGTTGGAAGGACGATGGTGAGACAGCTGAAACTGGAACTTATTATATAGATAATATTTCACAGAAATAATTCAATTTTAATCTGTACAAAAAGGGCGCTTTTGCGCCCTTTTTCGTATTTTTATAGCATATGAAATTCTATGCCATATGGGTGGGTTTAGTGTTTACCTTTATTACAATTGGTTGTAAAGAAACTCCAGAAGAACCAGGCCTAAGCCTGCCTACGAATTTAGAAACAAATTTGTTTGAGGATGATGCAAAGAAAGGATTGGTAAAAGCGAACATAACAGCTGATAATGCCAATTATTATCAAATTTGGTTTGAAAAGCCGAATGGCGAATTTGAGGAAGGCCTTATGAATGGCGGTGAATCCCAATTCACCTATTACGATTCAGGAATGTATGTGGTAAAATTCCGTGCACATCTCACCGATCGCGACTTTGCAGAGGTGATAGATTCCATACATATTGCGTTTAAAGAGCCTAGCTTAAACGATGGTTATACGACGCCTAAAAATTACCCAGGGTATAATTTGGTTTGGGCTGATGAATTTGAAGGGAATTCACTGGATGAAACATCTTGGACCTATGAAACCGGTCGTGGAAATTGGGGATGGGGTAATAACGAACTACAGTATTACCAATCAGGAACCAATAATTGTCAAGTTGAGAATGGTTTGCTTACGATCACAGCCAAAGTACAAGCAGCGGGTGATGCAAACTACACGTCTGCAAGGATCAAAACCCAAGGGAAGCGGGAGTTTAAATACGGAAGAATTGATATCCGAGCAAGATTGCCTAAAACCCAAGGTTTATGGCCTGCACTTTGGATGCTAGGTGCGGATTTTGGAACCGAGGGTTGGCCGGCTTGCGGAGAGATTGATATCATGGAGTTGGTGGGTCATCTTCCCAAAGAAGTATTTGGCACGGCTCATTGGGGTTCTACTGCACCATCAAAATCGCATTCTAGAAAATATCGATTAACGGATGGTAGTGACTTCTCTGATTCATTCCACGTATTCACTTTGCTGTGGGAAGAAAACAATCTGAAATGGCTGGTTGACGATAAGCAATACAACGAATTGGCGTACAATAATACGTTCCCTTTTAACGATAATTTCTTCTTCATATTCAATGTTGCTGTAGGTGGTCAATTACCAGGAAATCCTGATGCGTCTACGCGTATGCCTCAATCCATGCAGGTTGATTACGTTAGGGTATTTCAACCGATGTAAGTACAACGAATACGTCTCATCACATGAATCGAAATATAGGAATTGGATGTGTGTTCTTTTTGATTTGTGCCTTACCGAGTGGGCTTTTCGCTCAACGGATTGCCATGTTAGATATTAAAGGGCATAAGGATAGTTTTATACAGCGATTTAGTGAGGGCAAAGTTTTTTTTCAAGTTAAAGATATTGAAAACAAACCCACATTACGCGGTAAAATTAAAGACGATTCAGTGAGTCTACTGTTGTATGTTTCTCCACATACACAAAGGGTTTACCAAGTAGATGTGAGGTTTCAGTCATTTAACAAATGGGGGAATGCCAAAAGGTTTTACGTAAAACATTTAAAAGGGTATCAATCAAAATACGGAGAGGTAAAAGTAAGTAAAAGAGAATTCCAAAAGCCATATTGCGATGGTGGAGGAAAAGAATTTGAAGCCATAAAGAAGGGTAAAGCGATATTTTCCGATGATTGGGGTGATATGCCTTACATCCAAAACCTACAATTACTTTATTTCATGGATGGAGACGGGTATCCTGTACTTCGCTACAAGTTAAAAGATGAATTTATGAAATACGAGGAGGAAAGAAAATTAACGCCCCCTTCCTTGTTTTGAATCCTTATATTCGGGCCCTGAATGACCCAGAGATACAAGAATATTTTAGCCCTAATCATGGTGTTGGTAGGCTTGGGTCTGAGATTCAATGTCCAGTTTTTGGAGCCGTTTTTTAATAATGATGAGATTGATTTAGGTATCAATATCAATCAACGAGGATTTATAGATTTACTATATCCGCTAAAACATTATCAGACTGCGCCACCACTATTTCTATGGTTCTTTAAGTGCATTTATTTATTCCCATTGGGAGCAACATGGCTGAAATACAAGGTAGTCACTTTTATTCTAAACCTCGTTTTCCTTAAACTGTTTTGGGACTTTATACAGCGTATTTCAAATATTCCATTAGTGCAGCTCACGGCCTTACTGATGGTGTGCTGTAATCCCTTTTTCATTTATCATGGATTAACCTTAAAGCAATATCTACCAGATGCAATCATTGCCATGTTGCTTGCGAGGTCATTTACCATCGAGAAAAGTAAATCTTGGTTTAAACCATTTTGGGTAGTGGCACCCTTGTTATCTAACCCTGCGTTATTCATTTACACCGGTAAACTATTAGGTGATGTCTGGCATCTTTTTAGGGAAAAACGGAAAAGCAATGTTTCTGTAATACTTGGTATATGGGAGAGTATTAAAGACCAATGGAGAAACAAGGGAAATAGATGGTTATGGATGCCTGTGCTGCTTTACGTTGTATACTTTTTTTGGTATAGACAGCAAGACGGCTACATTGCTCTCACCCGGTTTATGTGGGAATTCTGGAAGAAAACGTTTTTCTCGAACCCCCATGATTTTTTTATTAGGATTTATTATTTCTTCGTGGGTAATGTGACCTTTATTTTTTCCCATGACAAGACCCTAGCTAATCTTGGGACCTTGGCGTTGTTTTTTGGTTTGTGGACTTTCTACAAAAAACAAAAAAACATCACGAATAAAGCTTCTTTGAATATTTACTTTTGGTCTTTAGGAGTATTTGTTGTGCTCAATATTTTCAAGTTGTATCCTATTGCTCCGAGGTTATTATTTTATTTCTCGCCAGTCGTAGTTTGGATGATTGCTTATTTATGGGAATGGAAGCAGAAATGGGTGAGGGCCATATTAATGCTTCTTTTTTTGGTGGGATTCAGTAACTATACACAGTATTATCCTTTTAAGGAAAACGATGTGTTTCAAATGACCAAAGTGGTAGAAAAGGCAAATCCTAAGTTGGTCTTGTATTCCATGAATACCGAAAAGGCAGTGAGAAAGTTTGAAGCTTTTACAGAGAAGAAATTTCACATTTCAGACAGGCTTTATACACACCTGAAATCTAATAAAGAGGGCGATACGCTTTTTGTTATAAAATTAGTTCATCAATTTGGTCGAAACGGTGAAAACGGACCCATTAAAGAGCAGTTAATCAAAGTTGCCGCAGCTTCAGGAAGGTTAGCCTTAGAACGCACCGCAGACGGTTTCAATATTTACACGGTCAAAGACCCAAACATCATTGCTGAGTTTCTCAGAGACGGCATCATCAATCCGAAATGGTTCCAAGTTTCAGGCTTCAAGTCCCCGTAACCAGAAACCAACAGCTAGAAGCCGTTTAAAAGTTTCAAACACTCCATATCACCTTCCGATAGTATTTGCACAAAATACAATCCTTTAGGATGCCCGCTCATATCTATGGTGTTGGTGTTTCCCTCATAAACCAAAGCGCCTTGCATATTTAGTACACGCGTATGATCTAGGGGGCGATTCCCCTGTATGTGTACGATAGATCTCGTAGGGTTAGGGTAGAGGTTCCATTTATTATGATTTGATATTTGTGGTGTGTTGAATCGTTGCTTTTCTCTCTCGTAAGCAAACTGCCAATAACCACCTCCAAAATCGATTCCAATCATCAGCTTATCCTCTTTCAGTTCAATTTGATAACTTCTTGATTCAGGTTCTGCCGTGCCAGTACTTAACTCCCCATTATTTGTAGCTTTTGGTAGTCCCAAGAATTGTCCTTTTCCTACAATGACCAATTGACCATTTGTGCTATCGATATACCAAGATCCGTTAGATTCTCCATCATGTGGTGCAACCGGGTTACCGCAGGCTTCTTTCCCATTGTTTTGCCAACCTTCGAGCCATGTTTGACCTCCCATGTTGATTTGAAAAGTGCCATCACGGTTAATGGAGTTTACATCATCAAATAAGCAACCTCTGGTTGTTACATCTTGGGCTGAATTCGACCACCAGCTCAAATCTCCTTTGTTAGGGCCCACTGCTAATGCTCCTGCAATTGGTTGTAACACCCAATTCCCTGTTATACTGTCAACAAAGAAATCGATGGTATCACTAAAGGCCTTCATGCCATCCATGTCTATAGTAGTGGCGTGCAATTGATATTGCCCATTAGCTAGATCAGATTTATATTCATATGGAGCGATAGAATCCAAAGAAACCAATTTGTTATCTAAATAAATGGCCACTCTTTTAATAGAGCCATCTAGATCAGAAGCGGATATACCCATGGCCACACGCATACCTTCCACGAATCGTTGGTTATTTTGAGGGTAGGCAATACGGATATTTGGTGTCAAGTTGCCTCCATCTTGCACAAAAATTAAAGCATCCTGAAAATCGCTATTCAGACTATCAGAAACGATGAGACGAATTTTATAAACTCCTTTAACCAAGCCGGTAATTAGGGTAGAGGAAGAAGTGCTTGTTGATATGTTAACGTTATTGGGACCGTATATTTGCTTCCATTGGTATTCCAAATAGCCCAAATCCCCAGCAGTGCTATTGCTGCCATCCATAGAAACAAAAGTAGAATCCGAAGGAATCGATTTATTACCACCGATTTCAGCTAATGGTAGTGCTTTATCCAAATCACTCGTTCGGTCAAAGGTGATTTTACCGATATTCATTCCGCGCTCATGAATACGCAATCTTAGCATACGTTTCCCTTTTTTTAGGGGAATTCCCTCAAATTTTTTTAAGGAAAACTGATCCCAATCTCCAGTTGGTTCAAACGTTAGGATATCACCTACACCTGTGCCATCTAGTTGCCACTCTGCTTTTCCACTGCCACCACTATTTCCGTTGGAATAGCGGATAGATACCGAGTAAACTCCACTTTGCGCAATATCAACCGAGTATTGCACCCATTCGCCTGCTTCTAACCAGGTTAAAATGTCACCTTCATTGGGGTCTTTAGAGGCATCCATCCCTTCTTTCGTACGGAAATCACCGAGATTTTCGGCGTTGTGGTCTACATAAGTCACTCCTTGTCCTGTACTGCCTTCTAATTCGTTGTAATGCGCTGATTGAAAGCTACCGGGAATCGCATGATAACTATTTCCAAACGGAGTCTGCTCACCCACCAATAAAGAAGCAATATTACTCATGCCAATCTTGGCACCCTCGTGAAGAATCGCGTGGAAACTGTATTGGCCTGATGCGAGTTCTTTGGCGGTATAGTTGAAAGGGTAATCAGTCGTGGTTTGAATATGCTTCCCGTTTTGAAACCATTGAACCGAGTCTGCTTCCCATTCAAGAGTATCAAATGTCACCTGAACCGTTGTATTTATATATACTTGAGGGAATTGCGTACTAATCATGGCCAAGCGGTTGTCGGTTATAGATGTTTTTAATTCTCTCGGCCCAACGCTCATAATGTAACCATCCGAAAAAGTGACTTTCAAACTATCGTTGCCATAATTCTTAGCCACATAAATAGGTTTGTTATTTTTTGTGAAGACCGCCGATAATGGATGGTTGCTCGTAATGGATGGGGTAAGTTTCCCTAAAGCATTCATAGAGTGTAACCAATGATAGGTGTGGGCGTCGGAAACCCCAAATTTCATATTTCTGTCGGGGTAGGAATCATATAGTTCAATGGCTTTCTGTGGGTCAGTGAATGATAAAAACTTCCAATAAACATCATGCCAAAGGTTGTCATTTTTCTCATTTTTTAGGATGCCTGTATTCTTTGCCATCTCGTTCCAAAGTCTTTTGGAATAGGTCGAATCATGAGCTAAATATAATGAACCACCGTGCATCGGGTACAATTCTATTCCATATGAAGCGGCAATATCGCTGGTCCAGAACGTGCCGTTGTCATAAGAGTTTCCCCAAACGCGCGATACCAAAGCATAATTCTGATTGGGTCCGAAATTTCTTTCCTTTGTATCAAACCAATATTCTTCTATAGCTGCTTGTTCTGTAACATAGAGATATATACCTAAATCTCGAATATTTTTATTATTTGTAATGCTTCCCCAGTGAATCAATGAAGAGTTAAACTGCATGCTCTCTGATGTGGATTCTTGATCGTTTCCTTGTGGGAAAGAGGCAAAGCCGTTAGCCCAACAATGACCGGTATATGGGTTGAAATTGCGTAGGTATGGGAATAAGCTATCTTTTCGATTAGAAGACGCGGCATCACGCACCAATAAATCAATCATTTTACCGAAATTTTTAGCCCATCCAG
>JAYYCN010000016.1:0-2894 GCA_036161795.1 Bacteroidota bacterium | reverse complement strand
GGTAATGAATTTTTTGCTGACCTCCGCAATCAAGTGGAAGACTACTTTCAGCAGAGGAACATTAAAAAAACAGGGAACTTCCTATTGTGGAGTAAAACAGCCTTTGCGCTTATTACCATCCCCGCTCTAATGGCGCTAGCATTTTGGGGAAACCTACCTTTATGGTCTGTTTACATTGTTTTTGCCATCGTTGGGGTCTTGCACGCATTCACCGGTTTTAACGTAATGCACGATGCTTGTCATGGCAGCTTCTCCTCTAAACCATGGGTGAATAAAATGTTCGGACACTCAATCGGACTTTTAGGTTCTCATGCTCCAATCTGGAAATTTAAACATAACGTACTCCATCATACATGGACAAACGTTGATGGTATAGACGATGATATTGCTAAATCTCCAATGCTCCGCCATTGCGAGTCTCAAACTTTTAAACCCATGCATAAATACCAACACATTTATATGTTTGGGTTATATGCCATCTCTACCATTTGGTGGTTATTTGGAAACGATAGTATTAAGTATTTCAAGGGGGAAGTAAACAACCAGCCTATTCCAAAGATGTCATGGGTTGATCATTTAACCTTCTGGGGTTTCAAACTACCTTATGTATTTATATATATTGTATATCCCATCTTGACTTTCGGTACGCTCCATGGAATCTTACTTTTCTTAACGCTTCACGTCTCATTAGGCATTTTGCTTTCATTGGTTTTTCAAATGGCCCACGCGGTTGAAGGAATGCATTTTGAAGACTATGAGGGATACGATGCTCCAAGTGAAAAACTACCCAACGAATGGGCTGTACACCAAATTAAAACAACCAATAACTTTTCAACCAAATCTTGGCTAGCCACTTGGTTCATGGGCGGACTGAATTTTCAAGTAGAACACCACTTATTTCCTAATATATCACACGTACATTATCCAAAACTCAATCAAATCTTGAAAAGTACTTGTGAAAAATACGGTGTAGAATACAAAGAAATACCAACCTTTTGGCAATCCATTGTGTCTCATGTGAGATGGATGAAAACCATGGGACAGGCGCAAGTAGCCTAATCTAACTCGGCGTCTAAAATATAAATCAACGAAGCAATAGCTGTTGGTACTGCAAATAGGTTTCTGATTGAACCTGCCCATTAAGCAGCGTTGTAAATAAAAAAACCCCAAGCACACTCAGGGTTTTAATCATCCTATGCATACTACAAAGTTATGCTGGCTTCTTTTTACGACCGCTACCTTTAATAGCAGTCAATAATTCGTTGATTCTAGTTTGACGAATTCGTTGTTTTTTGTCAGAATGACCAGCATTTTCTTCCATACGAGTTATTCTCTTTTGCAGTTGATGCAGTTTGTGGTAGAGTTTACCAATATCTTCTTTTTTCTTACTCATAGCATTGATTATCGTGGATAAACTTCATTTTCAATTTAATGAATTAGGGGATAAATACCAAGTTTTGCCACCACTCATTCTACTGCCATAGCCAATAATCCTATATTTGGAAATGCGGAATTTTCAGGGTCAATTTTTGAAGGCGGTAAAATTAACTGGAGGCCCACTACTCGCATACTTCATCTTTTATTTAACACGGAACACTGGTTTAAGCCCAGATGGACAGACGGTCTTGTCCATCGCCGCTTGGATGGCTTTTTGGTGGGTGACAGAGACCGTTGCTATGGAAGTAACTGCTTTGTTACCCATTATACTGTTCACTCTTTTTGCAAAGATGCCGATGAAGATGGTTGCTGCTCCATATGCTCATCCACTAATCTTTTTATTTTTAGGCGCTTATATTCTTGCTCTTGGAATAGAAAAAACCGGTCTTCATAAGCGAATGGCTCTCCTAATCATTCAAACCGTTGGCACTAAACCACATCAACTATTGTTTGGGTTTATGTTAAGTACTGCCTTGCTCTCTATGTGGATGAGCAACACCGCTACTGTAGTAATGATACTACCGATGACGCTGGCTGTTATCCGAACAATTGAAAAAGATAATCCACAAATTGGACCTGCCTTATTGTTAGGTGTTGCATATTCCGCCTCAATTGGTGGTATGACTACCCTCATTGGTACACCTCCAAATTTGGTTTTCTCTGGAGTATTGGAACAACAGGTCAATGAACCAATTTCCTTTATCAAATGGATGAGTATAGCCTTACCCGTATCTGTGTTTTTGTTATTTATTACTTGGTGGATTTTAAAAAGACCGTTTTTAACGAATGGCATCTCATTAAAAGTCAAGGATCTAAAACAAAATTCTACGATTACGAGATCTGAAAAAACAGTGCTTCTGATTTTTATAGTAACAGCTTTTTCTTGGATCCTTCGTGTACCCTTATTGAATGTCTTTATACCCCAACTAAATGATACTCATATTGCCCTTATTGGGGGATTATCGTTATTGATTATTCCCTACAATAAAAACAATGCAACACCCATTTTATCCTGGTCAGATACTCAAAAACTACCATGGGGGACCCTAATCTTATTTGGTGGAGGGTTGAGTCTCGCTTCGGCTTTTGACCAAAATGGAGTGGCTTCATGGTTGGGTTCAATCATTGAAGTATACGCGCAAAATTGGAATCCGCTGTTTGTCATCATGTCAACCGTCCTTTTGATCAACTTTACCACTGAAATCACCTCTAACCTAGCCACTACAGCTGTTATGTTACCCATCTTACTTCCCATATCTGAAATTTGCCATATTCCCGCACTGTTTTTACTTGGAGCAGCCACATTGAGTGCCTCTTGTGCGTTTATGCTTCCTGTAGCAACCGCACCCAATGCGTTGGTATTTGGAAGCGGACGAATTTCGGTTAGATATATGGTTAAAAATGGGATACTCTTGAACCTAATCTCCTCCATAAGTATTTCGCTAGCTTTTTATTTC
>JAYYCN010000015.1:0-3426 GCA_036161795.1 Bacteroidota bacterium | reverse complement strand
AGCATGACCTGCTTGATATTGAATCGTTTCATGAAGAAAGGGATTGCCAATATGAAAAGTGTCTCACTTATTTGAGAGATACTCATGATGATGGCTGGGTACTTGACAGCAAGAGTTTCGGTGAATTGGGGGTTAGATGAGAAGCTCGAAAGAAATGGGTCCCCGTATGCGTTGGTTAATTGTAGGGCCGCACCCAAAAGCATAGAAAAAAAGAAAAAGAGGATGAAGTTTGTCGACTTCAACAATGCCCATGCATTTCCTCTATCTTCAGTTTGGTCTTTTCCATGCGGTGGGCAATCGGGTAGGGTGAAGGCAAGTATACCGAGAATGAATGCAACACTTCCACCCAGAAAAAATTGATTTGCCGATTGTTCATTATGTGTCAAGCTAACAGTCCATAATGCAGCGATAAAACCAATGGTACCCCAAACACGTATTTTAGGGTAATCCTTGATAACATCAAGGTTATTGATTTTGAGGATATGATAGCCCACGGTATTTGATAAGGGTATTGTAGGCATGTAACAACACATGGTGATAAGGATGGTCCAAAACATCTGCATGGGTGTGCCTGCCATGGGAACGAAAAAGAGACCTATTCCACCTAAAATATGTAGTAATCCATATAGCTTCTGAGCTGAAATAAACTTGTCCGCCAAATGTCCAGCAAGCGTTGGCATAATCAACGAAGCGAATCCCATGGTTGAAAATATTAATCCAAAATCTGTTGCTGGCCATTCTTTGTTCCCAAACCAAAAAGCACCTATCGTGAGTAACCAACTTCCCCAGATGTAGAACTGCAAGAAGTTGACGGTCATTAATCTAAACTTAATACCCATTAAATGTGCTCAAATATAAGGTAATAGCTGTTGTTTTGTGTGTCGTTTATTTTAATTGAAGTCGGTTTTCAACCCCATCGATCAGCGTATGAATGACCTTAATATGGATTTCTTGCGCACGATCGGCATAGTCACTTTTCGGAGCACGTATTTCAATATCACAAAGGTCTTTGATGATTCCACCATTCTTACCGGTTAAGCCAATCACTCTCATTCCTTTTGAGATTGCCATTTCCATTGCTAGGGCTACGTTCTTGCTATTTCCACTAGTAGAAATACCCAATAAAACATCGCCTTCTTTTCCATGTGCCTCAATGAATCTAGAAAATATATGGTCATAGCCAAAATCATTTCCAACACAAGTAATATGGCTTGAGTCACTGATGGCTATGGCTGGAAGTGCTTTTCGGTTGTTTCTGTAACGACCGGTTAATTCTTCAGCAAAATGCATGGCATCGCAATGACTTCCGCCATTACCACAAGAAATTACTTTGCCTTCTTGGTTAAAACAATCTGCTAATGCATCAATAGCCTTTTCAATTAAATCGAAATTTGATTCTTCACTGATGAATTCATTCAGTGTGTTTTGTGCATCAATGAAGTGTTCTTTGGCGTTCATATCTTAGCGTTTTTTGTATTGTGATATTCCATTTTTCAGAAATTCTACAAAGGGTTCAACCTCAAATTTGAAATAGTCGGCTCCGTATGCTGGCTGCAGCAAATCTTCATTTTGATCCAATAAACAGTAAAGAGGTTGTGTGGATTTTCCAAAATAATACTCCTGTAGTTCAGCATTCTTGTCACCGAGTGTTTTAATCACTTTACCAGAAGATCGGCTCATGAAATATTCGTCTTCCGAAAGTTCGATTTTTTTGTCATCAACATACAATGAAACTACGATGTAATCTTCTTTTAGTAGTTTCAATACATTCGGATCCGACCATACCTTTTCTTCCATCTTTCGACAGTTAACACAACCGTGACCGGTAAAGTCAATAAACAATGGTTTGTTTTGTTCTCTCGCACAGGCAATAGCCTCGTCGTAATCATAATAACTATGAATCCCGTGAGGGCTATGTAGTAAATCAGAATATTTTGGAGTTCGACAAACGCCTTCTTCAGACTCAGCCGAACGATCAAGTCTAAAATCCTGTGTACTCATCGGGGGTAGATATCCAGCCAGAGCTTTTAATGGGGCTCCAAATAGCCCAGGTATCATATAGGTCACGAAACTAAATACGGTAACCACCAGCCCTAATCTAAAGACACTGATTTTAGGGTTTGGTGTATCGTGGTCAAATTGAATTTTACCTAATAAATACAAACCCAACAAAAAGAACAGTACAATCCAAATGGATAAATACACCTCACGGTCTAATATACCCCAATGGTATGTTTGATCGGGAATACTCAAGAACTTAAGAGCAAAGGCAAGCTCAACAAAGCCTAAAACAATTTTTACGCTATTTAACCAACCACCGCTTTTCGGTAAGTTATTTAACCAAGAGGGGAATAAGGAAAGCAATCCAAAAGGTAGAGCGAAAGCAAGTGAAAATCCGAACATGGCAATAGCAGGTCACATAGCTCCTCCGTGTACGGCTTCAACCAACACGGTGCCTACAATCGGGCCAGTGCAAGAAAAGGACACCAGTGCAATGGTAATGGCCATAAAGATAGCTCCGGTGATTCCGCCCTTGTCTGCTTTAGCATCCATTTTGTTAACCAGCCAAGAGGGTAATGTGATTTCAAAAGCACCAAAGAAACTGGCAGCAAAAATCACGAAAATCACCGTGAAAAATATGTTGGGTATCCAATGTGTGGATAACCAGTTCGCTGCATTAGCTCCAAATGCGAAGGCTACAATGGTACCAACAATGGTATACAAGGCAATGATACTTAGGGAGAATATGGCAGTATCCCTCAGGGCAATAGTTCTGTTTTTATTTCGAATGAAAAACGAAACGGTCATCGGGATCATTGGAAATACGCAAGGTGTCAGCAATGCCGTTAGCCCGCTTAGGAAAGCTAAAATAAAGAGCCCCCACATGTCTTCAGAACTTTCTTCTGATACCTGGCCATTGAATGTCTTAATCTCGATTTTTTCTTTCTTTTGATAGTCTAAATCTTTATAGTTTTGAGCGATTTGGGCTGTCACGGCAGAGCCAGTGTCTTCCAAGGGGTTTTCATCGTTACTAGCTTTGCGCACAACGGCAGTTGTATTTGTTCTAGTGGGCTCTTGAATAGTAGCAACTACTGACCCGCTAACCGTCAAGCTTGGTGCCGTTAAAGCAATATCGCGTAAATTTTCACACCCGGATTCATTACATATTTGCCCGTTAAAGAGCATCTCAATTTTTTCGATTGAACCGAGAACTTTAATCTTCTGTCTGAATTCGCCCTTACCTGTAAATTCACAAGTGCAACAATACCAGATGTCCTCCTCGAGAACCATCTGATCACCGATACCTTTGAAGTTTCCTTGTTTTTCGTAACTCCCGTTTTGGGTGAAATCAATGCTTGCTCTTATCGGGCCGTTGTATTCTGGACAGTCACTTTTTTCACTGTAAACATGAAAACCGTCAGCAAT
>JAYYCN010000014.1:0-4256 GCA_036161795.1 Bacteroidota bacterium | reverse complement strand
TTAGCGTTTTTACCTTTTTTTGTGCTACACCAGCGTTTAACGGTTGCTTCAAAATGGAATTATTTTGGGAACGTTTATCGCGCTTTATTGGGTTGGAATGCCACCACTACATGGTGGGTTTTTTATGCGTCTGCAGCGGGCGGATTTTCCATGTTAATTCTGAATACCCTGTTCATGTGCATTCCATTTTTTATTTGGCGGTTTGCCGAAAAAAAAGGTTTGAACGGTTGGAATGGGTTTCTACTTTTTACGCTCGTGTGGGTACTGTATGAATACGGGCACCATAGATGGGATTTAAGTTGGCCTTGGCTAACCTTGGGAAATGGCTTGTCAAGTGCTCCTTGGATGATTCAATGGTATGAATGGACCGGAACGTTGGGAGGCACCCTTTGGGTCCTGTGGTTGAATTATATTATTTACAAGCTCTTATTAGACCCTACTCGCAGATTAAAACAAGTAATGAAATTACTTGTTTTGGTTCCAACATTCGTTTCCTTGATTTTGCTGGCTTATCGAACCAATATAGAGGGCAACGAGATTAAAGTTGCAGTCATGCAACCCAGTTTTAATCCATGGAATGAGAAATTTGATAGAGACCCTGTGGAGATGCAGGAGGAGATGCAGCAGATTTCAATGTCGGGGATTGATAGTAGTACGAATTGGCTGCTCTGGCCTGAAACATCCATGGTGAGAAGCATGGATATCGATTATTTAGATAGGAATGCTCAAGTTTTGATGCTTAAAAGAGACCTTATTGAACCATTTCCCAACTTACAAATTGTGACGGGCTTTCATGGCATTAAATATTATCGTGCGCAGCAGAAACCAACGCGTAGTGCACGTAAATCAACCTATGATCTCAATGTTTATTACGATGTTTATAATTCGGCACTACATTTAGCTAAGGATTCACAGTCAATGTACTATCATAAGAGTAAATTGGTGCCTGGTACGGAACAGATGCCTTTTATTCATACCATACCTTTTTTAGAACAACTAGCCATTACGCTTGATGAGAATAGCATCACTGGAAGTTTAGGCGTGAGTGATTCGGCTTATTCATTAGGTTACGGCGAGCCGGTGGCACCCATTATTTGCTATGAAAGCATCTATGGTGACTATGTACGTGGTTATGTAAAGAATGGAGCCACATGGCTGGGTATTATCACAAATGATGCTTGGTGGGAAAACACACCTGGTTATCACCAGCATTATTCTTATGCAAAACTACGGGCCATAGAGTTCAGAAAGTGGGTTGCGCGAAGTGCAAATACGGGTACTTCAGGTTTTATTGATCCCGTGGGAAATAGTTACGATGAAACCAGTTGGTATTCAAAAACCTGTATTCAACGAACAATAAGCGCAAATAACATCAAAACGCTTTACCTCTACCTAGGAGATGTAGGAGTTTTGGTTATTTACTCGCTAATGGTATTGGTATTTTACCTTTGGAAAAGGCTTAGCTGAGTTTAATTTGCCAATTCCATGCATCTTTTAACATCGTTTCGAGGTCCCGTTTGGCTTTCCAACCTAGCACATTTTCTACTTTGGTTGTTTCCGCCCAAACTTGAACTACATCGCCTGCCCTCCTAGGGCCAATTTTATGGGGTACGGGGATTCCGTTTGCTGTTTCAAAGGCATGAATTACCTCTAGCACACTGGAACCATTACCAGTACCAATATTGAAAACCTCAAAAGACTCATTTTGCTCGCCATTAATTAAACGATTAACGGTGAAAACATGTGCTTCAGCAAGATCCATAACATGGATATAGTCGCGGATACATGTGCCATCTTTGGTGTTATAATCATCACCAAAAACGATCAGTTCTTTCCTGATTCCTGCCACGGTTTGAGTTAAATATGGGATGAGATTGTTTGGGACCCCGAGCGGGAGTTCTCCAATAAAACCTGATTCATGGGCACCAATGGGGTTAAAATACCTTAAACATTGGGCGTTTAACCAATTGGCATTATCCTTAAGTATAATCTCACCAATTTGTTTGGTTGCGCCATAAGGTGACTCAGCTATTTTCGTTTGGGTCGATTCTTTGACGGGTATTTCGTCTGGTTCTCCGTATACAGTGCAGCTACTGCTGAATACCAAATTACATATGTTTTCTTCCTTCAATACCTCCATTAAGGTTATTAGACCACCTACGTTATTACGGTAATACGATAAAGGCTTTTCTACACTTTCACCTACTGCTTTATAAGCCGCGAAGTGAATTACCCCTTGTGGTTGGTGTTCTTTTATTAAAGCACTTAACTCTGCTTTGTTATTTATATCGATATTGGCCCATACTGGTTTGTAACCAATGAGTTTTTCAATGCCATCCATAGCTGAGGCTTGTGAATTACTCAGGTTGTCGATGATAATGGGTTCAAAGCCTGCTTCGTGTAGACAGACTACCGTGTGGGACCCAATAAAGCCTAATCCTCCGGTTACAATTATTTTATGCTTCATCTATGAGTGTAATTTCTGAATCTGATATCATTTTATATTGCTCACCTGTTGTTGGGCATTGAGCGACACCATCCTTATTAAAATGCAGTTTTTCTCCTTGTTTACTCATCCATCCGATATGTTTCATCGGCACACCAACCACAAGAGCGTATGCAGGGACATCTTTATTAACAACACATCCCGCACCTACAAAACAATATTCACCTAACTCTATTCCGCACACGACGGTCGCATTTGCTCCAACACTGCATCCTTTACGCAATAAGGTCTTTTTATATTCAGATTTACGTTCAACAAAGGCTCGTGGGTTGATGACGTTCGTAAAAACCATACTTGGTCCGAGAAAGCAATCATCTTCAATATGAACATTGGAATATATACTAACGTTATTTTGGACTTTTACGCCATTGCCGATAGTCGTTTTATTTGCGACAAAAACATTCTGACCAAAGATGCAATTCTTTCCAATTTGAGTATCGGCCATGATATGGCAAAAATGCCAAACCTTGCTACCCTCTCCTATTTGCGCGCCATCATCAATAATTGCTGTTTCGTGTTGGTAAAATGTCATGTTTCAAAGTTACAATATGACGCTTTAGACAAGCGGTTTTTATACCAAAAAAAGAGGGAGTTCGCGAACGATACTCCCTCCTTGTATGGTTTGTTTGGTTGTTGTGTAATGTATTAATACGTTAATTTAAAGTCTACACGACGGTTTTGGTTTCTTCCGTTTCTCGTTTTATTAGTCGCTACTGGCATGGTTTCACCATATCCCTTTGCAGTTAGACGGCTTTCATCAATGCCTTTACCTCTTAGGTATTCCATGACTGACTCTGCGCGTCCTTGACTTAATGTCATATTCGCTGCATCATTTCCACGATCGTCGGTATGACCTTGAATTTCTACGAATGCCTCCGGATACTCATTTAAGATATCAATAAGCTTATCCAAGTTTTTGAATGAAGAAGCCTTTAACGTGGTTTTGTTGTTGTCGAAATAGATTCCCTTAGCAGCTAGAGCAATTTTCTTGATTACTTTTTCTTCAATTACCGGGCAGCCCTTGGTTTCAACGGATCCTACTTTATTTGGACAGCGGTCTGTGTTATCATAAACACCATCACCATCAGAGTCAGGACAACCCTCGGCATCAATATTCCCTGGTGTATTTGGACATTTATCATCGATATCGGCCACACCATCTTCGTCTTTATCTGGACAACCCTTCAATGCAATAACACCGGCTACTTTTGGACAGCGATCGTCCTTATCAGCGATACCATCACTATCTGTATCAGGGCAACCATTAAATTCTTGAAGACCTTTTTCTGTCGGACAATTATCTAAACGATCTGGTATGCTGTCTTTATCTGTATCAGGGCAACCTTTAAACTCCGCAAGACCAGCATTATCCATACAATCATCATCTGCATCCAATACTCCATCACCATCGCTATCTGCGGGACAACCTACGCTATCCACAAAACGACGATACTTAGGAAGGGTTTTGCGACATTCATCGAATTTGTTAGGAACGCCATCCTCGTCACTGTCTCTCAAACGACGACCGCCTCCCATTCCGATTCCGCCTTCAAGTGAGTAAGAAACTCCAAGTGCATGATACCCCCAAGCGTCATTGGTACGATATAATTTATGCACCAATGGTTTTTCTTCACTAGGTGGATTTGGATCAGAGTCGTGAGCACCAACCCCGCTGTCGGTGAACCTATAAGTCAAAGTGTATTGCCAAAGTAGTGCAAGCCCATCGGGTAGGCAAAATTTGAAACCAAAA
>JAYYCN010000013.1:0-6743 GCA_036161795.1 Bacteroidota bacterium | reverse complement strand
TGCCATATCTGCCAAAGCTCCAACTTGCTCACCGCTTTTATTCTTTTCGATCAGCTCGTTTACCTTGTCCACTTCTACGGGTATCCAATCGGAGTTGTCTTCATATGAAAACCACATTAATCGCTTTAGAATGTCTGTCTTCTTGGAATAAGCCATACCCGAAACGGTATCCAGCTTTACCACCTTGGCTTTAGGGAAGGCTGCGGTGGCTTCTAGGTATGTATCCAATTCATAATTCAAACAACACTTTAATCTTCCACATTGACCTGAAAGCTTTTCCATGTTGATGGATAGGTTTTGCGCCCTAGCCGCGCCGGTATTTACCTGTTTGTAATCGGTTAACCAGGTAGAGCAGCACAACTCACGACCACAAACACCTGTACCTCCGAGTCTAGATGCTTCCTCGCGATAGCTAATGTGGCGCATTTCAATTTTCACCCGAAATGCTTCTGCATATTTCTTAATCAATTCACGAAAATCGACCCGAGACTCAGCGGTATAGAAAAAAATCACCTTTCGACCATCACTTTGTAATTCAATATCCGATATTTTCATTTTCAGATTTAAACCAAAAGCAATGGTACGTGCTTTTTCAAGCATATCGTCCTCAAGGCTATTCGCTTCCTCGTATTTCTCCATGTCGCGCTCATTGGCAACACGTTGAATTTGTCTCATTTCATCGTCGTCTTCTCGGACACGATATTTCTTCAGCTGCAATCGAACGATCTCCCCTGTTGCCGATACTGTACCAATGTCATAGCCTATGCTGCTATCCACCACCACGTGGTCACCCACGAATAAGTCCAAATATTGGTGGTTGCGGAAGAATTCTTTTCTACTTCCTTTGAATCGAATTTCCACAATATTGAAGGGTTTTTGGCCCTCGGGTAGGTCCATATCATTGAACCAATCGTATACATTTAAAGCGTTGCAGCCATCTGTTCCACAGGTGCCGTTGCCTTTACACCCTGCGGGTGAGCAACTTCCTCCTGATTTAGTTCCACACGATGAACACGCCATAATTTTAAATCTACTAGTAATACAAACTTAAGGAAACAACCACGGAAAGCACCTACGCCTCAGGCTTTTCCTTAAACACCCACAATTTCTGTCCTGCAAAGTTCACAACCATGCCCACTAAGGTGGCTAAGATAACCGCAAAAAATTTATCCACTTTTACCGCAAATAATATCTGATGAAGGGATTGTTTTGGGTAATCCAGGTTTAATACCAAATCGGCGTTTGGTAATAGATACAAGAACAATTCGTTAGAAAGGACATTCAATGTTCCACTCGTTGCGTACAACATAATATACTGGGCAAATTGGGTGCGACTCTTTTCTTTTTGCCCCCAAGTCCAAGCTTTATGTAATCTATAATTGAAAAATGTTGCCAAAACGATAGCTGTACTTTTTGCCACGTAAGTTGGTAAGAATTGACTGAGGGCATAGTAAATAGCCAAGTCCACCAAAAATGACAATCCCCCTACTAGACCAAACTTGGTAAACGCAATGTATGTTTTTGAAGAAATCAAGTTAATCGCTAAGCTCCTCGTTGTATTAATTCTGAATCTTCAAAGATACAATCAAAACCTAACTTTAAGGGTTGATTTTTAAGATCATGACCCACCTTAAGGCCCCAAATGAGGGGTTTGTTGTGTTTACTACAAACCTCCGTCAATATTTGTTTTGCATTCTTCCCAAAAGGCACCTGATTATCGTGCATCTCAACGATAGACCCAACCGCGATAGCAGCGACTTTCTCAAAGATTCCATTTGCATCCAATGCGCTAATCATACGGTCAAAATGGTAGAGATACTCATCCAGTTCTTCTAGGAAAAGTACGCAACCATTTATTTCGGGTTTGTGACCTGAAGCCAACAAAGCATAAATCATGCTTAGGTTTCCTCCCCAAATTTTTGCTTTCTTGTTCACAAAAGTGTTTCGTTCGGTGAGACTCAAACTGTGCTCCAAACCTTTTAGCACTTGTGCTAGTTGAATGAAGTTTTGATTGCTTTCAACGTTTGCTCCAATTTGCATAGCCATGGATGCGTGAAGGCTAGATATACCCTGCTCAAACAAGAGGACATGCATGACTGTGAAATCAGAAAAACCAACCCACCATTTGGGGTGTTTTGAAAAATCTAATTCTTGTAATCTCGAATATAATCGAATCAATCCGCAACCACCCCTAGCAGCAAAAACAGCCTTTACGTCGGGATTTTCAAGTGCCCATTTAATATCGTTTAGTCTTTGTTCGTCGTTTCCTCCAAGCTGCCCATCTTGCAATCCTAAATTTGGTGAAACAACCAACTGCCAACCATGGCTATTCACCCATTCTTCAAAAGACTTTAATTTTTGCATATCCATAAATCGAGAAGGAGCAATCAACGCTACCGAATCTCCGGGTTTTAGATATGAAGGAATAATACTCATTTTATATAAGGCAAAAGCAGGTTGGCCTGGGTTACAACGGTGGTCATTTCTGCGTTTCGGGTATCAGATGGGTACTCAATGTACGGTGGTTCTAACTTAAACCCATCTGCCTTTACCCTCTTAGACACCTGATCCCAAAGAATAAAAGACTCACCAATAGAAGCATTGGTTTTAGCTTTGTGAAACTTGCCTTTAGGGATTCGCATAGTTTCGTAGTTCGATTGAGATATGATTTTATTTATGGGAATACCAACAAAAATATCCTGAATCACACCCTCTTTGGGAAGTTGTTGATAAACCGCCATAATGGGTCCATTGATGATGCATTTTTTCTCTAGTATGATGTCGCTAACCTCATGAGCAGTGCCAATAATGAGTGTTTTTAACTCTTCTGGTTTAGCTTTATAGTGCCGACCTAAAATTTTCATTTCCTGTCTTTTTTTAGGCGTTAACACAAAATTTTCATCTGCCGCTACAAAACCCTCGATTGTTTGTGGTTGTTTCTCACCTTTTGGTGTTTGCTCACTACCGTTTAAACAAGCTGAAAAAACAACTAAAAGAGCACTTAAACAAAGGATAACTCCATTATTCTGCATAATTTTTGGCTAAGTTAATTCCCCTCCCTGATTTATCAGTATTTTTGCTTTGTGAAATTCCTCGCAGAAATAGAAATTCTTCCTAAAAAAGGCTTACTCGACCCACAAGGAAAAGCCGTAACTCAAAGCATGCCAAGAATTGGCTTAAACCAAGTTAAAGAGGTGCGCGTCGGCCGTTTTATCACTATGGAATTTGAGGCTAACGATAAAACTCAAGCTGAAGCAGACGCAAATACCGCTTGTAAAAACCTTTTGGCCAACCTCATCATGGAGGATTATAACATCCGCATCACAGAATTATGATCATTTACAACGTCACCTGCAGCATGGAAAAAGGAGTGGCTGAGAAGTGGCTAAAATGGATGAAAGAAACTCACCTACCTGAGGTGATGGAAACCGGTTGTTTCGTTGAGTATAAAATGCTCAGATTACTTACCAATGATACAGATGATACGGGTGTAAACTACGCTATTCAATACACCTGCGAAAATCACGAAACTCTTAAACGTTATCGTTCACAATACGGGCCCGTATTGCAAGCTAGAACACTGGAAAAGTTTGGCAATTCTGTTTTGGCCTACCGCTCTGTTCTAGAGCATGTTGAGTAAAACATGACTCCACAGATCGCAAATATTAAAACCATCCTTGAAAACCCCGAGGATTGGTCTGTGATTGACGTTAGAAGTCCCAAAGAATACCAAAAAGCGCACCTTCCTGGTGCCATAAACATCCCTCTTCTAAACGATGAAGATCGACACTTAGTGGGTATAGAATACAAGCAAAAAGGCCGTGCTTTAGCGGTTCATCTTGGCCTACAATTGGTTGGTCCAAGGATGGACTTGCTTCTTCACACCTTTGAACGGTCCTGTGATTTTCAAAAAAAGATCTTGTTCTACTGTTGGAGAGGTGGATTAAGAAGTGGTATTTCTTCTTCTATTTTTTCTTGGGCTGGACACAAAACACACGTACTTAATGGCGGTTACAAATCTTTCCGAACTTGGGTGTTATCTTCATTTGAGAAAAAATACAAGCTCCGCATTTTGGGTGGTGCTACAGGCTCTGGTAAAACAGAGATTTTACTCAATATGAAAGAAAAAGGCGTTCAAGTCATCGACTTAGAAGGCCTCGCAAATCACAAAGGAAGTGCGTTTGGTGGTTTAGGTCAAAAGCCACAACCAAGTACAGAAGCTTTTGAAAATTCACTCGCACTTGAACTCAAAAAACTTGACAGTCAAAGAGTAATTTGGCTCGAAAATGAAAGCCATCTAATTGGAACTTGTTACCTACCCAATCCTTTTTGGGATCAAATGACAGAGGCGCCGATTTTAAAACTAAACACTGATACAAACACTCGCGTGGAACGACTGTTAGAGGAATACGGGCACTTTGAGAAATCTTTACTGATAGAAAAAACCAATATTCTCAAACGGAAACTGGGTGGTCAACATGCTCAATTTGCCATAGAATCATTGGAACAAGACAGAAAAAAAGATTGGCTCGAAACAGTATTGGTTTACTACGATAAAACATATGGTTATGGAATCGAAAAAAACCAACACCGCAGCACAGAATTATCGTTTGATTGGAATAACTCAGAACAAGGAATATCAAACATTATAAATCATGAACTTAACAAATAAAATCGCCGTTGTTACGGGAGCAAACAAAGGAATTGGATTGCATTGTGTAGAGCAATTGTTGGAAGAAGGGTCAATTGTTTATGGGGTTTGTAGGAGTGGTTGCAGTAAAAAGCATGATAATTACACCTGCTTACAATCAGATGTTCAAGATTACGAGCAAGTAGAAAACACCTTCAATCAAATACTAGAAAAACACGGTCAAATTGATGTGTTGATTAACAATGCTGGACTTGGTTATTTTGGGCATTGTGAAGAACTACCAATGGAACACTGGCACCAGATGTTTAATACCAATGTGAATGGGCTTTATTATTGCACAAGACTAGCTTTGCCTTCCATGAAAAGTAGTGGTGAAGCACACATTGTAAACTTATCATCCATTGCGGGTTTAGAAGGTTATCAGCAGGTTTCTGCTTACTGTGCTACCAAGTTTGCAGTCAGGGGCTTTAGCGATGCGCTCTATAAAGAGGTAAGAGATTTCGGTGTCAAAGTCACTTGTGTTTATCCTGGATCGGTTAAAACGGATTTCTTCAGAAATTCAGAAAATATCAAGGCGCATGATAATATGCTCATGCCGCAAGATGTAGCATCTCAGATAGTGTTTGCGTTAAAAACACCTGCAAACTTCCACAATGTAAACTTAGAAATTCGTCCCTTAAAACCTAGGGGTTAAATAATTAGATGTATTTTTGCGAACATATAAAAAACACGTTTTAGAAGAAATGAAAGTAGCTATTAACGGATTTGGTCGTATCGGGCGCCACGCCTTCAAGTTTTTGTTGGCAAAGCCTGAAGTTAAAATCATTGCTATCAATGATTTAACGGATAACGCAACCCTTGCACACTTACTCAAGTACGACTCAGTACATGGTAAGTTTCCTGGTACAGTCGAGCACGATGAAAACCATATCATTATTGATGGTAGTCCAATTCGTATTTATGCTGAGCGTGACCCGAAAGCTCTTCCATGGGGAGACTTAGGTGTTGACGTGGTACTTGAAAGTACAGGAATATTCACTTCTGACGAGAAGGCAGAAATGCATCTTGAGGCTGGTGCTAAAAAGGTGGTAATTTCTGCTCCTGCGAAAGGAGATTTAAAAACCGTGGTTTTAGGAGTTAACGATAATATTTTAGACGGTTCCGAAAAGGTTATGTCTAATGCCTCTTGTACTACAAACTGTTTAGCTCCTATGGTAAAGGTGTTAGATGAGACATTTGGAATTGAACAGGGTTTCATGACCACTATCCATGCTTACACTGCTGACCAGCGCTTACAAGATTCACCACATAGTGACCTAAGACGCGCTCGTGCAGCTGCATATAGTATTGTGCCAACAAGCACAGGTGCTGCAAAAGCAGTTGGTTTGGTTATGCCTCACCTTGCAGGAAAGCTCAATGGTAATGCGATGCGAGTTCCTATTCCAGATGGTTCAGTGACTGACTTTACGGTTAACTTGAAGAAGCCAGCAACAGCTGAAGAAATCAATGCTGCCATGAAATCTGCCGCTGATTCTTCTTTGAAAGGAATCATGGAGTATACTGAAGATCCTATAGTAAGTATAGATATCGTTGGAAACCCACACAGTTGTATTTTCGATTCCAAGTTGACACAAGTTATTGGAAATACAGCTAAAGTAGTTGGTTGGTATGATAATGAAACTGGTTACAGTGCACGTGTAGCTGACCTAATTGTTAAGGTTGGGTAATTTAAATTGAACTCTTTCTTCAAAGGCGGCCTACTGGTCGCCTTTGTTGTTTTTAGTGAGCGACACTTTTAAATTTCCCTTAAGATAAAGACGCATAAATAACTCTTACGGGCGCATCTGAAATGCGGTAACTTTCAACTCCTCCATTTTTCCATTTAAACGAACATACTCATTAATGGGTCCATTCAAACCTTGGTTCATCTCCGCTTTAGCTTCGTTCAAATAAAAAGAGACATCCACATTCATGGACTCTTCCATTTTTTTACGGATCGTTTCACTTAATAACCATTTAGCAGACCTCAGTAATACGTTTTTTGTAGATAAATCATATTTCAAATCCACCATTTTTATACGTTGCGTTGCGG
>JAYYCN010000012.1:0-7286 GCA_036161795.1 Bacteroidota bacterium | reverse complement strand
AAGGATGAAAAAATAGACCATTACCGGTTGTTGAATGGCACAAAAACGGTTGATGGTATTCATAACCAGATAGTTGGTCATACCAAGGAAGTTTTTGATTGGTCCTCTCTTGAATTACGTTTTGACCAATGGTTAAGAGACATTAAAGAATGGGACTTTGTAAGAGATTATGGGATCTTTTTCGAACCCAATCACGATCAACAGAAGGAATTTCTAGAAAGTTTATACTTCGCCTTATTGGATACTAATGAAACGTTTAATGAGGCTATTGAGGAAGTATATCCCTATTGGTTTGACGATTATTTATTCACCTCAAAAGACATCGTTAAAACGATAAGTCTTTCCGAAAATTTAGAGTCTTTGAACTTTAAAAAAAGAACCACTTCCAAGTCTGAAGAAGCTATATGGGCTAAGGATTTACTTCGAAATACCATTGAAAATAGTGATGGGTATAATGGTTTAATAGCAAAAGTGGCTAGTAATTGGGATCCAGCTCGTATTGCGGTGATGGATTTGTTGATTATCAAATTGGCTATTTCGGAGTTTTTGAATTGCCCAGAAATACCTTTGAGGGTAACCATCAATGAGTACCTAGAAATCACGAAAAGTTATAGCACTCCGAGTAGCTCAAAATTCGTAAATGGGATTTTAGACAAGCTAAGACTTGATCTTGAGTCTAGAGGTGAAATCCGAAAAACAGGTAGGGGTTTAAAGTAAAACCGATAATTTTGCTCATTATGATAGCTAGAATGTGGTATTTATCCCTTTTTATATTGTTTTTAGGTGCTTGTACACCAAACAATCAAGATTTTACAACTGAGGACATCATAAAATCAAACCCAGATGAACGAGATTCGAATGCATCGAAAGGCTCCATTACTTTCGAGGATACGGCGGTAGATTTTGGCAACATTGTGGATGGAGCTAAAATAGAGCACATATTTGCATTTAAAAACACAGGAAAGGGGCCTGTGAGCATTTCTAGGGTGCGAGCGTCATGTGGTTGTACCACACCCTCATGGACCCAAGAAGTGATTCCAGCCGGTGGAGAAGGAAAAATTGTAGCCGTCTTTAACTCCTCTGGCAGGGGTGGACCTGAGAACCCACTGGTGGAAAAACACATTGATGTTCAGTTTGAAAACGCAGATAGAAATCAATTTAGATTGATGTTCAGAAGCCACATTTTAAAAAAATAATTATGTATACAACTTCTATATTACAAGCAGCTCCTGGCGGAGCGGGGTCAATGGTACCATTCCTTTTGGTGATGGTGGTATTTTTCGTGTTTATGATCCTTCCTCAAATGCGTCGCCAAAAAAAAACCAAGAGTTTTATTGCGGATCTTAGAAAGGGGGATCACATCGTAACAACAGGTGGTGTTCATGCCAAAATATCTCAAATTCAGGATACCTACTTGGTATTAGACCTCGAAGAAGGAAAGATGAAGGTGGACAAGTCGGGTGTGAGCATGGAAAGCACACAAGCCGCTTACCCATCTGCAACAGCTAAGAAATAGCACAGATGCTAAAAGTGGGTATTACCGGCGGCATAGGCAGCGGAAAAACTACCGTATGTGGGATTTTTTCGTCATTGGGGATACCTGTTTTTAATGCGGATGCAGAAACTAAGCAGCTGTATACCAATTCCAAAGAGCTTCGCTACCAACTTGTTGCCTCTTTTGGCAAAGATGTTTTTTTAAACTCGGGAGCCATTAACAAAGCATTTTTATCTGAAAAACTTAAGTTTGATGAAGGGCGTAAATCCCTAAACGCCACGGTACATCCTTATGTTTTTGAACGATTTAAACAATGGTCAGAGGAGCAAAACAGTCCTTATGTGATCAAGGAAGCGGCAATTTTGTTTGAAAGTGAGGCAGATAAAACCGTGAATAAGTCAATTCTTGTTACAGCTCCGATGGATATTAGAATCGACAGGGTGAAAAGCAGAGATGGTCGAACAGTTGAAGAAATTCAATCCATAATGGCAAGTCAATGGACCGATTCTCGCTTGAGTGATTTGGTAGATTTTGTTGTGATTAATGATGGCAATCGCTCTTTGATTGAGCAAGTACGGGATTTACACACCAAGCTCATTTATCAGGCTACTCATTTTTAGCTGAAGGTCGCTAGCTGATGACTTTGCTTTATCTGCAAAGTCTTCACCGTTTCCAGCATATATAATACCTCTACTGCTATTTACCAACAAACCAATTTCTTTGGTTCCTGCAGCATGACTAATGTCCTTGAGACTGCCGCCCTGTGCGCCCACACCAGGCACTAAGAGAAAGTGTTCAGGTATGATACTTCTAATTTCTTGGACTTTCTCTGCACGCGTCGCTCCAACTACAAACATTAACTGGTCTGGGTTGCCCCATTTGCTTACGGTTTCTAATACGCGTTCATATAGCGCCTTATCCTGGTCGGTGATGGTGGTTTGAAAGTCTTTATGCCCAGGGTTGCTCGTAAGAGCTAAACAGATGATTGTTTTGTCTTCGAATTCCAAAAAGGGGCGCAGCGAATCTTCTCCCATGTATGGCGATACGGTAATAGCATCGAAGTTCATTTGTTCAAAAAACGCACGGGCGTACATTGTGCTGGTGTTACCAATATCACCGCGCTTTGCATCTGCAATGTTGAATGTGTTTTCTGGGAGATAAGAGAGGGTCTCTTCCATCCAATTCCAACCAGCAGCACCGTACTGTTCGTAAAATGCGGTATTGATTTTATAGGCAACCGATAATTTCTCGGTTGCTTTTACAATAGCGTGATTAAACGACAACAGGCCTTTGCCTGATTTCTCTAAATGAACAGGTAGTTTACCTATTTCGCTATCCAAACCAGTACATAAAAAGCTACGTTTGGACTTGATTTCTTCTATAATATCAGCTTTCTTCAACCTATTGGCAAAGTAACTAAAACCCTGCCTTTTTTCGGTACATTTGTTTTATGCGCAAAATAGTTTGGATTATTCTTTTGTGTTTGGGGCTTGTGCGCACAGGAAACACTCAGTTTCTTCAACTTGGAGAAGGCACATATAGCGGTACAATTGGAGGTCCATTGGTAGCAAGAAGTACAACAGATTCTCACCAATCTAAGTTTGCGTATATCTTTCCAGCTGGTGAATTAGGAAACCTAAGAAATGGAGACTCAATACAATCTTTAGAGTTTTACCGTCCGGATGGCGGAACGTTTTCGGCTAATTGTTCACTGCGTGTTTGGATCATGAACACCGCACAATCAGACTGGGGAAACACCCCTATTTCTTTTTCTTATTGGACAAACCAAGCTCAAGAAATTTACCATAATCATCCGCAAACTGACATTGGTCCAGATGAATCATTTTATAAACTTCCTTTTAAGAAGCCTTATGTCTTTGACTCCTCGAATGGTGACAACTTGGCTTTGTTGGTTTATTTTGAGCAATTTGACACGCTCAAAGGAACTTTTAATTTTTATTTCGAAGGAAGTAATACTATCGGAGGATATTATGACCCTCAGGTTCAATATTCGTATGGAAAAGTAGCTGCAGATTCTTTACCAACCAGCACTCAATATCATCCCACTATTCGATTTAATTACCCCAGAGAAGACCAAGACCTGATGGTTCAAAAAGTATATACCTTAGGAAAACTACCAGTGCCTCTGGGCAATCCGGATAGTGTAAAAGTATTATTACGAAACGTTGGAAAAAAAGATATTTCAAACCACATCTGTTACACCTTTTCTGAAGGCGCAAATACTTTGAGGGATAGTTTTATTGTGGGATTGAAATTAGGAGAAACGGGTTTTTTCAACGTGCCATCTCTTAATCCCCAAAAAAAGGGTCAAGACACGATTTACGTGGTGGCAGCAGATAAGAACCAAGGAAATGACACGGGTTATTCCGCTCGTTTAGCAAATGAGAATATATACAGTTATAGAGAGATTACTCAATCTCCCGCGACTGGTGGAATAGGGTTTAACGGCAGTCAAGGAGATTTTGTTGCTCGATTTTTGAGTAACAAACCTAAAAACCTGAATCAGATTTCCGTGGCTTTTGCGGCATCTGGTCGTTTATTTAAGCTTGGTATATGGGAGCATGATTCTTCTCGAAGCATGCCCGGTAAGTTGATTTGGGATAGTGATTCTTTATATAGTAAAGCCGGAACATACATTTTTGACCTACCAAGTCCGGTTCGAGTGAACGGGTCGTTTTATGTTGGAGTAAGGCAATTAGATTTGAACAACGTTTCTTTTGGTTTTCAATACGAAAGACCTGTTAGGCCTAAAACATTCTTTTATACTGTACCACTGGGGGATACGAACTGGGTAGATTTTTATCCAAATGCTCCATATAAGTTTATTATAGAACCCCGTTTACAGGCAGATTTTGATTTTACAGTTTTCACCGCTTCTGTTCCCAAAGACACCTTTGATGTTTATGATAAAGACACAATTGCACCGACTGTAACCATAGCAAATATCGGAGTGGAGTCCCCGCTTGACAGCTTTGAGCTTAGGTGTATTATTAGAGGTTTGAGCCAATCACATTACGATGAGTCTGTTTTTGACACGTTGAGTTCTGGACTAAAAAGAACATACAAGTTACCGAAGGGGTTTATCCCAAAAGAGTATGGGTTACACACCATGCAGGTTGTTGTAAATTATTCCAAGGATCAAGTGAGAGATAACGACACGTTTATTACTACCTTTTATGTTGGTGCCACTAGGGACGCCATGACCTTTAACATGTTTCCCAGTGGCAATCAAACATATGTATGTAGGATAGACACCGTACAAACAATTTCAACCATCATGAATATTGGTTACGATAAGACACCGAGATTTCCAATTTTTCATGAAATCTGGATGAATGGAAACATGCAGTTTAAGGATTCTCAATTCTTACAACTTGATGGTTTTAATTCTCAAATACTCGTTTGGCCCACATATAAGTGTAACGATACAGGAAAGATGAAGCTAATGGTTTATACAAGGCTTCCGTCGGACAGGTACCCTCAAAACGACACCCAGTTTTTGAATGGTGTCGTTTATAAACGAATTGATTTCGCGGCTGATAGCATTTTAACCCCATCAAAAGAACCTTATGACCTTGGTGATGAGATATCATTTACTGGAAGAGTATATAATGAAGGAGTTTTAAGTATTGACACAGCAAGGGTATTCATGCAAGCGTTTGATATGAATGGGAACAAGGTGTACGAGTCGGTGGTGAACCGAAGGGTAGATGGGCGATTCTCACAATTAGCTAAAATGTTGAAGCGACTTAAACCAACCAAACAAGGTCCTTTTACGGTTTTATTGTTCAATCCAGACACCTTAGACATTTATCCCGAAAACGACACCGTACAATCTTTCTTTTTTGTTGGTAGGCCAACAGATTTTTATATTGATTCGATAGGGCTTCCTACAAAAACCAGTACTACCAGTGGCCCATTGAATATTAATGCGAGGGTAGGTAACAAGGGTTATGATTCTTTAGAAGTAAATGGAAAAATCAGAGCTATTATCAAGCGTATGGGAACCGTTTGGTATGATGAGGAAGAGGATATTCGTTTATTACCAGAAGAAGAAAAAAACTTCACCTTTACCAAGACGTTTGAACCTTTGTTTACAGGAAGGTATGAATTCACCCTTCTTATTGATCAAGGTTTTGATATAAACTCCAGCAATGATACACTTACCCAATATTTGGATGTTGAAATTGGTAAAGACGCCCTGATTGTATCTGTCTCTGAACCATCAAACAATCAGCAATACTACATCAACGATAACATTGACACAATTAATGTTTTGATTTCAAACCAAGGGATTGACACATTGAATAATATCAACATCACCGCTACACTTGGCTTTGAGAAGGCCATTTATTACCAAAAGGATAGTGTATTTGATTTAGGCCCGAGTGATTCCATAAATTGGAGGCTTCCTGCAAATACTGTATTTGGAGTACAAGGTATGGGTGATTTTCGTGTCGTTATTGATGCAAAGGAAGATCAAAATCAATCCAATGACACCTTTTATTCTAAGTACGAGGTGAGGTCCAGAAGAGATTGGGCAATCCTATCAATAGATACGCCCTCTACCAAAGAAAACCACTATACTGGGCAGAAATATTATCCTGCTTTAAGTATTGGAAACAATGGTCAAGACTCTTCAACCTTTTCTGGCAACATTAAACTTACCATCACCAAAGAAGGTCAGGATTGGTATGAAGAGATCATACCATACCCAGTTCTTTTACCATATAGTCAAACGGTTTCGCAGGCTACACAAGTAGTGTATTTTCAAGAAACAGGCATTTATGATTTGTTGGCATATTCTTTAAATAACAAGGACGAAAATCCAACAAACGACACCATAAGATACACATACAACATAAGGCAGAATGGTTATATTCGGATTAAAACCGACGCAATGGAGGTGTATCCAAATCCAGCGAAGGACCATGTGTTAATCAGAATGAAAAGAACCCCTCAGAGGGTTTTATTAGTAAATTCAACGGGTGCTGATTTTGATCTTTCATTCAAACGAACAGATGATGGTTTTTACGTGAATTTGCCTTCTAAGTTGTCGGCAGGTGTTTATTATTTAAACGTTACATCAGGATCTGAGGCTTATCAAAGCCGGTTGATTATATTTCCTTAGTATCTAAACATGAATAAGGTTGGTTTATCATTTGTTTCGGCATTTTTCTTTGCTTCATGCGGCTCAATTAAGCCAGAACCCCCAGAGAAAAGGGGGGTAACAAAACCCGTTGACCCTATACCTGTAATTTCGTCAACCATAGACATCCCCATAGAAGTGGATCTTCAACCTGTTGTGGATATGGCAGACTCTATGGTTGATCCCATCGTGGAAGGCAAGGATCTTCCATGTCAGGGGTTGCGCTACCGATACAAATTGCAGCGAGAGAGTTTTGCCTTAAGCGGCAAAGGTGGTAGTGAATTGAATTTCCGAATGAAATTTAAATACGCTGTGAAGGGAGAGTATTGTGCGGTTTGTTTTGCTAACCATTGCGCTGTCCCAACGGTTGGTTTGAGTGTTGGTTACAAGGAACCCATGAAAAGAGGGCAGGTGGGTATCAAAACAAATATTTCGGTTCAGAGCAATTACCGTTTAAAGACCAACTCAAAAATCACAGATGTCAAGGCGATTGATCCTATTAAAGAGGTTTTTGGAATGGATGTTACGCAGACGATTATTAAAAAGGTTAAGCCATACCTCAATGAAGGTATGACTTATTTGGATGAGGAGATAGGGAAAGTTAACCTTAAAACCTATATA
>JAYYCN010000011.1:0-6065 GCA_036161795.1 Bacteroidota bacterium | reverse complement strand
CTCATTAGGATCGATGCCTTTCTTCTCCAACATTGGTAGAATGGCACGAGCCGCCATATCAGAGGTAGCCTTTCCTTCTTCTTTAAGAATACGTCGTTCGTGTATACCTGTACGAGTTCTTATCCATTCATCACTCGTATCCACCATCTTTTCTAAATCTGCATTAGTCAATACAGTTTCTGGAACATATCCGCCAACTGCGGTAATTGCCGCGTTTATCTTCATTTTTTATTTGTTTTCGGTCGGCAATATAGTAAATGCATCCTCAACCTTTCGACAAAAATCACTTTCAACAGATTGTTTTGCCAACTCAGCCATTTTAACAAATGTTTCAGCTCTAGAAATTCCGTGTCCAACCACAACTGGTGCTTTGACACCCAGAACCAATCCCCCGCCGTGATTTTTAAAATTCAATCCATTTAGGAAGTCGTCTTGTACTCCACGCTTCACGAGTTGGTAGTAAAAACCTTCAATAATTTTTACCATTACATTTCCGGTAAACCCATCACAAACCAATACATCATGATCATCCGTAAAAATATCTCTACCTTCAACATTTCCAATAAAATTAATTTGGTCGGTTTCACGGAGTAACTTATTGGCTGCACGAGAAAGTATACTGCCCTTCTCATCTTCTTCACCAATATTCACCAATCCTACACGTGGGTTTTGGATGTTTAATATAGACTCGGCATAGATACTACCCAATAATCCAAATTGCTGTAAATGCTCTGGCTTATTATCTGCGTTCGCGCCAACATATAAAACATTTCCTGGTAGTGTAGACGGTTTAGATACTGTGGTAAGTAAACTAGGGCGATCGACTCCATTAATGGGCTTCAGTATTTGAATTGAACCCACCAACATGGCTCCAGTATTACCAGCACTTAAAAAAGCCGAAATACCACCTTGGGCCAAATCCGTAAAGCCTTTGAAAATACTAGAATCGCGTTTTGAAGCCATTGCTTTTACGGGGTGCTCCCCCATTTCAATTACTTCAGAACAATGCACAATATGCAAACCGTCCAAAGAAATTCCTTCTTTGTCGGCTGTTTCCTCAATGATAGCCTTATCGCCATAGAGGCAAAAATCTATATCGGGGAACTTTTGTTTTGATAGGCTAGCTCCCTTTATTGCTTCAAATGGCGCAAAATCGCCACCCATAGCATCGATACCTATTTTCGTCATGAGGGTTAATCTTCGTTACGACCCTTCATTACTTTAACTCCGCGATACATACCTGTCTCCAGGTTTACACGGTGATAAAGCGAAACGTCTCCCGTTACTGGGTCTGCGATCATTGGTCTCACGCTCAACTTGTCATGTGTACGACGCTTGTCTCTACGAGTTTTCGATATTTTTCTCTTTGGATGTGCCATAATCTCTTATTTCTTATTCAATAACTTTTTTAAATCGTCCCATCTAGGGTCGGTTGTTTCTTGTTTGTTTGTATTCTCTGAATTATTTGAATGTTCAAGGTGAGTCAGCATGTCTTGATTACAAGGTTTTTCACGAAGGTCATCGCAATTTTTCACCATTGGTAAAGCCGGTAAAAAACTCTCGTATATACTCTTAGCAATATTGAACTTAAATTCATTCGCTGTTAGATACACGATATCTAAGCCAACTTCCTCAGCTTCGTTCACCTTACTAAACTCAAAATTTAGATGGTAAATCACCTTGAAAGACACCTCTATAGGGAAATCGAGGCTCTCTAAACAGCGGTCACATTGCAAACCGATACGACCTTTTGTGGAGATATCAACCACGGCCATAGTCGCCGTTTTGTCAACAATAGCCTCTGTTTTCAAGTCTGCATTCAGTACTTGATCATTCTTAAATAACTCAAAGAACGCTCCATCTAACTCATACGTGTACTGACTAATTCCGTTCTGCAGTTTGACGTGCTCAATATCGAAATCTCTCATCATAGAACAGTATCCGTTAAACGAACGGCAAAGATAAATAAATTCAATGTATTATCGGTTATAAACTAAAAAAAGGGCTTCCCTAAGGAAGCCCTTTTGTATAGATAAGTAGGCAATTAATATTCCCAAACGTCGTGCTCGAAAATGAACAAATCGTTTTTTATCTTATCTGATTCCAAAAGCGCGGCTACACCGTCACCTTTAAACTCGGTTTTACCAGAGATATATTGATCATCCCAATCTGTTTGTTTCACGATATAACTATCGAAGATACGGTGTAGATTGATTTGCTGATCCCAATTCAAACGCATTGCGTCATTGTACCGATTAAAAACTTGACTCTTCGCCAATGTTGGACGGCAATCATCCATTTTTAGCCAGAACGGACGACTTTCACCTACCATTTTCTTTTTAGTTGACCCATCTGGTTGAGGCTCTTCTATAAAGTTTGGCTTGAGTGGAGCAATTCCTATAATGATTGGTTTTAACTCACCGTGTTTGTAATCAAACACCCAATCCTCCATGATTTCAAACTTTTTAATATCTTCCCATTTAAACTGAACAATGATAGTTGAATCCATGTAGTCATCAGCAGTCGCAGTCTCAGGGTCGATTCCAGACATTAATACAGGAACCTCATCTAAGGAAGAAGTTTCCTCCACAATTTTCTCAGGAGTTATAATACGATTGAAAGAGTCATTTGCATAGGCTCTAACCAAACCTTTGGTACCAAGTTCCCAAAAAACTTGAGAAATAGGACTTCTTGGCCAGGTCCATGCCTTGTTCAATTTCTGTCTCAAATCAACTACTCTCCAAATACGACGACGAAACTTAACATCTGCTTGACGCAAGTAAGGACGTTGAATCACCAATTGATCACCGTGTAACAATGAAATATTGGTATCTTGATTAACGTATTCCGGTTCATAATGAGCAGCTGGCTCATCATCATAATGCGTACCAATTGCTTCAACCGTAATTTTTGGAGGTGCTGGTTTTGCCTCTTGAGTTGAAGAAGATCCTAAAGAAACATCTTCTGATCCTGAATCGCCATCGTCTCCTCCGGATCCCCAACCTCCGCCCCAACCTTGAGCATTCAAGGAAATAGAGCTCGCTAGGATTGTGAAAAATATGAATTTACGTATCATTATACTTTTTTATTTAACTACTGCACTGGCATTGTCTAACAGACGTTGAGTTCCATCAGGACCTACAGCGGTAATATCTGTGAAAGTCATCAAATCACCAGACCCAAGAAGACCTAATACGCCTTTTATAGGTGCTAAATTTGCGCTTCTACTAGTAGCGAATCGAGGACCATTTGTTCTACGTCCAACTGCCATAAATTTATAACCCGTCACTTTAAAACGAACACCTTCATAAACGAACCCTTTAAGTACAGCTGTTGCAGCTTTTTGAAGTTTCAGTGCGTTCACATTCACGGAACCTTTAAATTCTACCCCTCCACATTGGAAACGCGGATCTGGAACACGGTTAACCTTGAATACTTTTTCGCCCATCGATTTTACACGACCATCGGGAAGACGCACTGCCACTTGGATTTTTACGCGGGCATCTGTACGCTTCTTGATTTGCACTTTGTAGCGACCCTTAGATCCAACGATTCTCGCTCCAGTCGGACCGCCCTTGGCATTCACTATTCTAACTAAATAGTTTGAAGGATCAATTCCACCAACTGATATGGACACTGGGTTTTCAAGACCGACATAGAAGACAGCAAGCGCATCAGCTGAAATCGCAGCCGAAGGAGCAAACGCTGTAAATTCAGCTTCACCGATCTTGATCTCTTCACCTCCACCTGGCTTAGGAACAGATATTTTAACGTCAAGACTATTCGTCCCTGGAGATTGCGGGGTAACTTTATATTTACCCACACCCGCTTCAACCGGAATAGAACTTCCATTAACAAAAACCTTCATATCAGCCTTTGAATTGTAGGCTGCCAATAAGATATCGGCTTCGTAGGTTTGACCCGTTACAACAGCACCAGTTTTCGCAGCCACAACTGGGATAATTGCGTCAAATTTAAAGTCTGCCGCACTTACGGATTCAGCCAATGCTTGGCAAACCTCGGATTCTAACACTTTAGCATCATTCTCAACTTTGGACAAAATGGCAAATACAGCTGCCAATGGGGCTCCTGGAAAATAAACTTCAGACCAAGGGAGTTTTTGCCCGTCCTTATTTGTAATAAGCCCGGATTTTAACTCAAATGGATTTTTAACATCACCAGCTGCTAAAGAGGTTTTATGAGCTAGTTCCTTCATTCTATTATCCAAAAATAAACGAGACTCCTTGTTTTTACCCAGGTTAGTATCTTTTTGTGCTATCTTTAAGATATTGAGCAAGTCGACCCTCGTTTTGTTAATTGCGATTTCGATATCTTTTCCCCGTTTACCATTATTTTCTTCGATAAAATATCGAACATGATCATCAAGATTATCACCACCTTTCAATACAGGCATTTCCCCATTTGCTTTGATCGTTATCCACGGATATCCTTTATGCTTTTGATAATCACCCGGCTTATCTTCATCGTAGTTGAAGGCCTCAATCGGATTTACACTCTTATTCTCAGGATCCTGAGCACCCTGCACGTAGCGCAATAAATGAGTTTTAATCTCATGGATGTTATACACAAACTCTTTGGTGATCTTATTTGCTTTTTCGCTATAATTTAGAGCTGCTTTTGCTGCATCGTTATCAGCAGCAATTTTATTTAATTGCTCAATCATCTTAACAGTTTTTGAGTCAATATTCGCGGTAGATTTTGATAGCGAATTATCAATAACTGTAAAGGCCAGTAAGATTTCTTTTGTTACGTTCATCGCCAAAAGCGCAGTCAACACGAGGTACATCATGTTGATCATTTTTTGACGTGGACTTACCTTTCCTCCTGCCATATTTCTCTGTTCTTAATTTTATGTTAAGACTAATACAATTAACCTTTACCTCCCATAGCGCTTAACATATTGCCATAGATGTTGTTTAAATTAGAAATGTTCTGATTCAATTGACCAATTTCGTCTTTGAACTGAGCCGTTGCATTCTCTGATTCAGATAGGTTATTCATGACGTTTGATAATGAACTTGAAAAAGACCCTAATGAATCAGAAACTACCGCTGAACTATCGGCAATGCTTCCCATGGTTGAAGTCGCTTTGTTCGTAGCATCAACATACTCGTTGGTAGCAACTGCAGCATTAGAAAGAGAGCTCATCTCTTTAACATTTGAGCTTAACGAAGTCAAACCAGAGCCTAAACTTTCAATTAATTCAGGACCCACTTTAGCTTGGCTTAACATTGAATCTAATTGTTGAGATACACCAGCTCCATTAGGCTTCTTGGATGGATCACCTCCAGCTAATTCAGGATAAACCAAAGACCAATCTGGCTCTGAGTGCACTGGTTCAAAAGCGGAAATAGTAAAAATACCTGCCTCGGTCAGAAGACCCACTGAGAGCATGATATTCGCGCCTGGAAGGTGAAGAATTTTAAAGAGTGCACCTACGATTACTACGGCCGCACCCACTCCATAAATAAAATTCATGGTCTTTTTCCACTTTTTCGATTCAAAAAAACTTTTACTCATCTTAAATTTAGTTAATTTATGTTTAGTTATTTATTTGTTATGTTCGGTTCATAATTATTTGGTGTCCAATATTGAACGACCAATATATTCCTGTACGCAGCGGAATCCAACATAGCACTTACTAGTATCTTGGTACTCATAAGTACGTGCCCCGCATTCGATATAATAACCTACGTCCTTCCAGCTACCACCGCGAATTACTTTTCTCTTACGTGAAATCGGAATAGATTCGATTTCTTGCTGCTCTTTCGCATCTTCGGAGTGTTCCTTGATATACACGTCATAGTTACCGTTCAAGTCGTGTACGAAAGAGTTATTCGTTTCATCCCACGCCGTACGAGTCCACTCTGATACGTTACCAGACATATTGTACAAACCGAAGTCATTTGGGAAGTAACTATCCACTCGAACCGGGTAAACACCACCGTCACTTGCACCATAATCGCCACGTAGTGGTTTAAAGTTTGCTAACATACATCCTTTAGAGTTACGAGCATATGGACCTCCCCAAGGGAAACGGTTAC
>JAYYCN010000010.1:0-2760 GCA_036161795.1 Bacteroidota bacterium | reverse complement strand
CGAATAGGGGCTTGTGGGGCTTTTGGTGCACTGCTCTCGATCGCCCGCTGATTCGCATCCATGCTAGATTGGATTTCATTTTTGCTTTCTATGGTTTTGGGAGCTCTTTGTCTTGTTGGGGCTTTTGCTTCACTTACCTCACCTTCGGCATAGATTCTAGTCTTGTATAGTGTACCGATAATTTTCTGGTTCAAGCGTTGTAGCATTTGACCATAAAGATCAAAACTCTCAATCTTGTAAATTAATAATGGATCTTTCTGCTCATATTGAGCATTAGACGTGCTCTGTTTTAAGTCATCCAACTCTCTCAGATGCTCTTTCCATTCCTCATCAATACTCTGTAAAGTGAAAGACTTTTCAAGGTCTCGTATCATAGATATGCATTGAGAATCGAGGGCCTTTTGCATTGGTACCGTTATTTGATATTGCTGTGTTCCGTCGGTTAGAGGAACAACGACATTCTCAATTTTTTCACCTTGCGCAGCGCGAATTTGATTGAAGACCGGAAATGCTTGTTCCGACATGGCCTTCGTTTTTTCGTTGTATTGCTGGCTTAAACTTTCAAATAATTGATCGGCCAAACTAACATCGTCTTGATTTAGAAATGCTTCCTCATCAAATGGAGGTGACATGGCCACTGTTCTGATCACATCCATTTCAAATTCTTGATAGCTACCTAGCTCCTTAAAATGACCCACGATTTCCTCACACCAATTACCGAGCATGTTTCTCAAATCGATGGATAACTTATCACCAAATAATGCGTTTCGGCGAATACGGTAGATGCCTGTTCTTTGCTTATTCATCACATCATCATATTCCAATAAACGTTTACGAATACCAAAGTTATTTTGCTCCACACGTTTTTGGTTTCGTTCGATGGTTTTGGTCATCCAAGAGTGCTCAATCACATCTCCTTCTTTGTAACCAAATTTATCCATAAAGTTGGCCACCTTCTCTGAACCGAAAATCCTCATTAAGTCATCTTCTAAACTCACGAAGAACACCGAGCTACCCGGATCTCCTTGTCGACCTGCACGTCCGCGTAACTGGCGATCCACACGGCGACTTTCGTGACGTTCCGTTCCGATAATCGCCAAACCACCGGCTTGTTTTACTTCCTCCGATATTTTGATGTCGGTACCACGTCCCGCCATATTGGTTGCTATGGTTACGGCACCTGGATTTCCCGCTTCTGCTACAATTTCTGCTTCCTTTTGATGCTGTTTGGCATTCAAAACGTTGTGTTTAACACCACGTAGTTTCAACATTTTTGATAAAACCTCACTCACTTCCACATTTGTTGTTCCAACCAAAACGGGTCGACCCTTTTCAACAAATTCTTTGACTAAATCAATCACCGCATTGTATTTTTCTCTTTTGGTTTTATACACCAGGTCATCACGGTCATCGCGAATGATCGGCTTATTTGTTGGAATTAATTTTACACCGAGTTTATAAATATCCCAAAGTTCTTGTGCCTCAGTTTCTGCCGTACCCGTCATTCCCGAGAGTTTGTGGTACATCCTGAAGTAGTTTTGAAGTGTTATGGTGGCATAAGTTTGGGTTGCCGCTTCTACACGTACGTTCTCTTTTGCCTCAATGGCTTGATGTAGTCCGTCAGAATATCGTCTACCGTCCATTACACGACCGGTTTGTTCATCCACGATTTTGACTTTATTGTCTTGTAGAATGTACTCAATGTCGCGTTCAAACATGGTATATGCTTTCAAAAGCTGTTGTACTGAATGAATACGTTCACTCTTTTCTGAAAAATCCTGCATTAACTGATTTTTCATCTCTAGCTTTTGTGATTCTTCAACTGATTCTTTTTCAATTCGTGCAATTTCACTTCCAACGTCGGGTAAGATGAAGAAGTCACTATCTTCACCGGCTTTGGTGATAAGCTCGATTCCCTTTTCGGTTAAATCTACGCTGTTGCTCTTTTCGTCAATTGTGAAAAACAAAGGTGCGTCAGCCTTAGGCATCTCTTTTTGTTGATCCTGAAGGTAATAACTCTCAGTCTTTGTGAGTAAAGAGCGCATCCCAGGCTCCCCCAGGAATTTAATCAACGCTTTGTTTTTTGGTAAAGCACGATGTGCGCGGAATAATGCTAAACCACCTTCTCCCTCTTTTGGACCATCGTTACCGGCGACGATTAATTTTTTCGCCTCGGATAGACTAGAAACTGCGTATTTCTTTTGCGCTTCTACCAATTGTTGGATACGCGGTTTTAAGGCATCAAACTGTTGGATATCTCCTTTAGGCGTAGGTCCACTGATAATTAGCGGAGTTCTGGCATCATCAATTAATACACTATCAACCTCGTCTATGATGGCATAATGGTGTTTTTGTTGGACCAATTCATCTGGTTGGTGAGACATGTTATCTCTCAGGTAGTCAAATCCAAATTCATTGTTGGTACCATAAGTGATATTTGCTTTGTACGCTTCTCGTCGTGCGGAACTATTAGGAGAATGGTACTCCAGACAGTCAACTGTAAGACCTAAAAAGTTAAATAAAGGAGCATTCCACTCAGCATCCCTTCGTGCCAAATAATCGTTCACCGTAACCATGTGAACACCACGGTCACCAAGCGCATTAAGGTAGGCGGGTAGGGTACTTACCAGGGTTTTACCTTCACCTGTTGACATTTCGGCAATGTTTCCCTTGTGCAAGGCGATACCACCAATTAACTGAACATCGTAGTGAACCATGTTCCACTTAATCATACCACCAGCTGCTTCCCATTCGTTTGTA
>JAYYCN010000009.1:0-3125 GCA_036161795.1 Bacteroidota bacterium | reverse complement strand
CGATCCAAACAAACATGGAGGCTCGACCAAGTAACAACTAGAGAATTTCTTCCGAATGGGAATCAAATTGTGAAAACCATGTCACACATGGATACCTTAATCCCATTCAATCCTTCAAACTTCTTTTTTCGTGTCGAGGATATTCAAAGTTTAAACCAAAGAGAATTGGTGGAATTCATTAAAAAGGAAAGAAATCGAGGTTCCCCGAATGTTCCAGCACTAGAGACTGAAAAATACAGAAGATATGCGTCTCCTTTTAGTACATTTATTTTGATCGCGATTGGTATAGCAGTGGCAGGTAAAAAAACCAGAGGAGGAATCGGTATCGCTTTAGCAGTTGGAATCTTTGTGATTTTATTTTTCTTATTCTTTAGTAAATACTTTATATCTCTTGGAGCAACAGGCGTTATGTCACCTTCACTAGCGGTATGGATGCCTAGTTTCCTGTTTGTGCCTGTGGCGTGGTTGTTTTATCGTTTCGCTCAGAAGTAGATTAATCTATAACCAAAACCAAGCCTTTTAGATAATGACCTTCTGGATGGAATAGATTTACGGGATGGTCGGCTCCTTGATTTAGTCGATGCAATACCCGAGCATTTCTTCCGCTTTCAATGGCTGCAGCACGAACGGTGTTTTCAAATAGCACGGGGTCAATTACTTGAGAGCAAGAAAAGGTAAATAGCAATCCCCCTGGTTTAACCCGGTGAATACCCAGATGATTCAATCGTTTATAGCCCATGGTTGCGGAGTGCTTTTTCTTGATACTTTTTGCAAAAGCCGGGGGATCTAATACCACAATATCATATTCGTGCGATTCATCTCTAAGATATTCCAATACATCGGCGCTAATGCCTTTATGCCGGTTTTCAAACCCATTTAGATTCGCGTTTTCATTGGCGAGGAGTATGGCTTTTTCGCTGATATCAACGGAAATGGCCCTTTTTGCATTGCCGGCTAAAGCGGATATTGAAAATCCTCCCGAATAACTAAAGGTGTTTAAAACAGTTTTTCCTTCTGCATACTGTCTGAGTAAGTTTCGGTTATCTCTTTGGTCTAAAAAGAAACCTGTTTTTTGGCCCGTTTCCCAATTAATAAAAAATTGATAATCGTTCTCCTTGACGATGATGGGTTTTGTGGGAGAATTTCCCAGCAGATAACCATCTTCTACCGTATCGTCGTGCATGGCTGCCTTACTCTTTGAGTAAATACGCTCCACTTTCTTACCAAAGACATTCTTTAATGCTTCGGCAATCTCTTCGAGTAGATTAAAGATTCCATCTGTGTGTGCCTGCAACACGATGTTGTTGTCATATACATCAACTACGAGTCCTGGAATGCCATCGCCTTCCCCATGAATAAGTCTGAATGCAGTTGTTGACGCATTCCATCCTAAATGATATGCTTGTCGGATAAGTAAACTTTGCCTAATGCGGTCCTCCCAAAATGAAGTATTGATTTCGCAAGTTTCAAAGCTTAACATTCTCAGTGCAATGCTGCCATCTGAGACATATGCAATGCCAAGTGAGTCACCATTAGAATTGAATACTTCGATTAAATCTCCAGAATTACAGGGTTCGATGGATTTGATTGCACCCGAGAAAACCCAAGGGTGTTTTCTGATGATCGCGGTTTCTTTTCCTTTTTTGAGGATGGCTTTTTTAAGCATGTGCTACAAATGTCCGAGATTTCTATGAACTTTGATTCCATGAAAATTTCCGTCCGTGAAATAACTCTAGCATTTGAAACAGTGGCTCCACCAGCTCTTCAGGAGTCATACGACAATAGTGGATTGATTGTGGGTAGTCAAGATGACATCGTTGAGAAGGCTCTTCTCTCGTTGGATTGCACGCCTGCCATTGTAGAAGAAGCCATCCATGAGGGTTGTGATATGATTATTGCGCATCACCCAATTGTATTTAAAGGGTTAAAACGGTTCAACGGTAAAAACTATGTAGAGAAAGCGGTGATGTTGGCGATTAAACATAATATCGCCTTGTACGCATGTCACACCAATTTAGATAACGTATTGCATAATGGCGTAAACGCCAAAATAGCAGAGAAGTTAGGATTGATCAATACGAAGATTATGTCTCCAAAAGGTGGACTGCTATTAAAACTTGGTGTTCATGTGCCCATGGATCATCTATCAATAATTGAAGCTGCTATGTTCAAGCACGGAGCAGGAAACATTGGAAATTATTCGGAATGCGGGTTCTCTTGGAACGGAAAGGGATCATTCACGCCTAATAACGCTGCAAAACCATTCATCGGTTCAGCAAATGAACAAATAGAGGGACTCGAAAAACGTATTGAAGTAATAGTTCCTGAATACTACTTGTCGTCGGTATTAGGTGCTATGAAAGAAGCGCATCCATACGAGGAAGTGGCTTACGATGTGGTGCAATTAAAAAATAATTGGCAGGAAGTGGGCTCAGGAATGATTGGTGAATTGCCATCTTCCGTATCCATGAGTGAATTTATTGAAATGGTGAAAACCAAGATGGAGTTGAATCACTTTAAAGGAACAAAATCGAATAGAATCGAAATAAAGAAGGTTGGAGTTTGCGGAGGTGCAGGGTCGTTTTTAATACCACAAGCGATGGCTAATGGCTGTGATGCATACATTACTTCCGACGTGAAATATCATGAGTTTTTTGATACGGAAGGAGGGATGTTTTTATGCGATATAGGTCATTACGAATCAGAGAAATATACCATTCCATTGTTTAAGGAGATACTCTCAGAAAAAATCCCTAATTTTGCATCCATTTTTGCACAGACTGACACTAACCCTGTACAATACCACTAACCTATGGACGTTACCGTAAATAAAAAACTACAACACCTCTGGAACTTGCAACAGATTGACAATAAAGCAGATCAGTTGAGAGCTGTTCTTGGTGAATTACCTATGGAGGTCGCTGACCTTGAGGATGATATCGCTGGATTAGAAACAAGATTAGAACACATTCAAGAAGAAATCGACGGATACAATTCCGAGATTGCTGCGAAGAAAAATTCAATCAAAGACTTTGAGGCAGCTATTGCGAAATACGACGAGCAGTTAAATCATATTAAAAACAGCCGTGAGTATGAAGCAATCGATAAGGAGAAGGAAATTGCTG
>JAYYCN010000008.1:0-6291 GCA_036161795.1 Bacteroidota bacterium | reverse complement strand
ATATTTTCAAACGAATCCTGAGGGTATTTTTTCGCGTCGTTCCCGCATAGGGCAACCAATCCAAAATTATCTTCCTCGAACTTTTCAGCGAGCTTTATTAAACGATCCCAATATGCTTGCGAGTAGGGACAATGGTTACAAGTGACGAAAACCACAAATACGAATTTCTCTGCATAATCATAACTGCTGACTTCTTTACCTGAAGCTGCAGGTAATGAGAAAGGAATCAATAAATCTCCGATGTTCATAATTCTACAGCAAATTAAAGAAGATTTAAATAGCCCGCCTAATCAAAGTGCAGGGTAAGGTTGTGGAACAATCGTGAAGTGTTTCTGTAGGAAGGGTAGAACATCATAATTTGAAACACATTACATTTGTGACATGGAGCAGTTTGTGGTTTCTGCCAGAAAATATCGGCCAAATACCTTCAAAGAAGTCGTGGGGCAATCTCATGTGGCTGAAACCCTGATGCACGAGATCACACAGAATAAACTGGCTCAAGCCTTTTTGTTTACCGGTCCTCGTGGAGTAGGAAAAACAACTTGCGCAAGAATCCTCGCCAAGGTGATCAATACACAGGAAGGACAATCTGAACAGAGTGATTTCGCTTTCAATGTTTTCGAACTCGACGCAGCATCCAATAACCACGTAGATGATATACGTAACCTGATTGATCAGGTTCGAATCCCCCCTCAAGTGGGTCAATACAAGGTGTATATCATTGACGAGGTGCATATGCTGTCAACAGCGGCGTTTAATGCATTTCTTAAAACTTTAGAGGAGCCTCCTTCCTATGCGATTTTCATTCTGGCTACTACAGAGAGGCATAAAATCCTTCCAACCATCCTAAGCCGTTGTCAAGTGTTTAATTTTAAACGCATCCAAGTGAAGGATATGGTGGAGCATATGAGACTTATCGCCACTCAGGAAAAAGTAGAGATTGGAGAAGAAGTACTACATCTGATAGCAGAAAAAGCAGATGGTGGATTGAGAGATGCCCTGAGTATGTTTGATCAGCTAGTTAGCTTCTCAAGCGGCCAGGTTTCGCTGGAAAAAGCAGTTGAAATGTTGAGCGTCCTCGACATTAAGTCGTTTTTTGACCTTCTCGATTTTGCTTTGGCGGGAGACGTAAAAAGCAGTTTGCTTCTCGTAAACGACATCCTGAAGCAAGGTTTTGACGGCTCATTAATTATAGGCGGATTTGCAGACCATGTGAGAAATCTCATGGTTAGTTTATCCAAAGAAACTCTTCAACTAATGGATGTTGCCGATACGGTGAAAGATCGTTACTTGGAGCAATCAAAAAAGGTTGATGTTGCTTTTTTACTCAATGCATTGGATTTGTTGAATCAGGCAGATTCGCAATACAAAATGAGTAGGAATCCCCGGCTATTGATTGAGTTGACCTTAATGAAATTATGTCATCTCAATAGTTTTTTAAATAATTTACCCAATCTCGAGGCGTTTAAAAAAAAATCAGCTAATGCTCATACACAGGTATCTTCAAGTGGAGCTAGTGTCCCAACAAAGCCGATCAATAAGCATGTTCCGAGTATCCGAGAGGATGTTTCAAATAAGATCAAAACTACCCGTTTAGGAGATCTGAATTTAGATGCGTTTAAGCGTAAAAAAATACAGGACGCACAGGTAAGGAAAGGATCGAACAGTGAGCAAAATATAGAATTTGACCTCAGTAGTATTGATTTAGAATCTTTAAGAGAGGAATTAATCGAGGGTAAAACCAAGAGAGTATCTTCAACTTTGAAGTCCGTTCATTTTCACATAGAGGATGGAAAGTTCTTGATTGAAGTGGGCAGTAAAATGCAACAACATACCATTGATGAATTGCGTACAGAAATCATCAAGTCGATCAAATCGAGGAGTAAAGGGGAAATCACCAATTATGAGTTCAGGTTTAACCTTCAAGAGGTAAAGAGTAAAAAACCGTATACGGATCGTGAGAAATTTGAATATTTGATGGAAAAACATCCGTCCTTTGCCGAAACCGTGAGGTTGTTAAAATTAAACCCACCGAGCTAAAAACAAACCCTTTCTACTTAGAACTATTTCTCGTTATTTTTGCGAATCAAAATGGTGGAGAAATTGCACGTTTCATTTGAGAATACTGAGATAGCTTTTCGAGGGAAATCAAAACTCGATTTAAGGAAAGCTAAATGGCTTTTTCGTTCCTTCGATTACCCGATATTGCTCAAATATGGCCCAACGCTTGCATCACTCGGTCTGAAACTGGGTTTTAAATCACTGATCAAGAGTACGATATTTAAGCAATTTTGTGGCGGTGAAACGATTTCTGAGTCTGAATCTACCGTTAAAGAATTATGGTCTTACAATATTGGTACTATTATGGACTATTCCGTGGAAGGTGCCAATAACGAAGCCTCATTTCAAAATACCTGTGAGTTTATTTTAGATACAATTAAAACGTCTGCTGGAAGGGAGGATATTCCTTTCGCCGTCTTCAAAACTACTGGAATTATACACAGTGAGTTGCTAAGAAAAAAGACAGAAGGAGAGGCCTTTACCAAAACAGAACAACGTGATTGGGAAAACGGAGTGAAGCGTTTTGATTCACTCTGTGCATCTGCTCATGAAAATAATGTTAGGTTATTTGTTGATGCGGAGGAGTCCTGGTTACAGTTAGCCATTGATAATCTCGTAGAACAAGCCATGTCAAAGTATAATCTAAAGGAATGCGTTATTTACAATACCATTCAATTATACCGACATGATCGCCTGGCATATCTCAAGAGAATAACAGAGAACTCTAGTTGTAAGCTTGGCATTAAGCTAGTAAGAGGCGCTTATATTGAGAAGGAAAGAGAAAGGGCAGCAGAAAAAGGATATACAGATCCTATTCAAAAGAATAAAGCTTCGTCAGATAGAGATTACAATACCGCGGTTGATTGGTGCTTAAACCATGCTGATAGGATATCTATTTGTATCGGAACCCACAATGAGGAAAGTTGCCAACTAGCTATGAAGAAAATGCAAGAATTGAGTATCCCAAAGAACGATGAGCGCGTTTATTTTTCTCAGTTATTGGGTATGAGTGATAATATTAGTTTCAATCTATCGGAAAATGGGTATCGAGTTGCAAAATACGTGCCGTTTGGACCCATGGATTCAGTATTACCTTATCTCACGAGAAGAGCGCAAGAGAATTCAGGAGTTGCTGGTCAAATGGGTAGAGAGCTTCAATTGATAAATCGAGAGTTACAAAGGAGAAACCATTAATGCTGAATTTCGAGAAGCGTCTATATCAAAAAAGAAAAATCATCTTGGTGGCATCCGCTGTTTTGGTACTATACACGTTAATTGGCGGATTGCTAATTCCATTAAAGTCTGGGCTAGTGGGTTCTACTCCCACTAAAATCCAAACAGGTCGGTTTGATACGCTTGAGTTTGTTTGGTATAACCCTGATGCACAGTTTAAGCCAGAAGCGATTTATCTAAAAAAAGACAATCTTTTTTTTAGGAGTAAACGATTATCCTTCAAAAACGAAGAGTTTAATGCAATCGCCGAATTCAATATTATCATTGGCGCTCAGTCATCGGGTTATGCAGATGCATATTTGAGAGGCTATTATGGTGAAGCAAATAAGCCAGTGTGGATGTATTTATCGAATGCGGTTTGGCTTGAAAAAGGATTGAATGACTCCATGTCAAATCACGTTTCAACGGATGTGATCGCAGGAACTAAAATTATCGATAACATTCAGTTTGGCTTTCCCAATAGGGTGGTTTTAAACGAATCAATAAGGAACTTACTGTACCATGTACCCATGTGGTTTAGCATGATATTTCTCCTGTTTATGGCGTCGTTTTAAGCCGTTCGATATTTAAGTTACGGACTATTGAGAGATGATTTATTATCCATGAGCTTCACCAATGTGGGAATTGTAATTGGTATTCTAGGTTGTGTTACTGGGGCCGCATGGGCGAGGGTAACGTGGCGAAGTTGGTGGCCAGTGGATGATCCTAAGCTTAATGGTGTAGCCATTGGAATGTTTATGTATTTCGCTTATTTGATATTACGGAATTCAATGCGAGATCCTTATCAAAGAGCAAGAATTTCATCGGTTTATAACGTACTCGTATTTCCCATATTTATGGCACTCATTGCCATCATGCCCAAGCTTGCAAACAACTCTCTTCATCCAGGAACCGCAGGAACCGTTGGTTTCAATGAGTATGATTTAGACAATACGCTTAGGTTATTCTTTTATCCTGCAATTATGGGATGGATTGGTATGTTTTCTTTTATAGCGTTATTGCGATTTAGATTGAGTAGATTAGAATTAAAAAAATTAGAAGCAGAAAATGATGAATAAACGTTTAAAATTGAAGTACTTCTTACTCGGATTGTTTACTTGTCACATGAGTGGATTGTTTGCACAAACTCCTTCCAGTATGGATTTAGAAGCAGAGCAATGGCTGGAGGCAAATGCGAAATTTCATGTAGTCATTGCGGTGTTGGTATTGATATTTATTGGTTTAGTAGTATATCTGTTGTGGTTAGATCGTAAAGTTTCTAAATTAGAAAAAGAATCATGAAACCCTTACACATTGCACTTATTTTGATTGCTGGAATTGGTGTTGCTACCGTTGTCAGTTTATACGGAAATACCACAAGATACGTTTCGTTTGCAGAGGCAAAATCCTTGAAAGGAGAGGGATATACCAAAAACGTGCATGTGGTTTGTACATTGAATAAGTCGAAACCTATTATATATGATGCGCAGAAGGATGCAAACCATCTGGAGTTTTATGCCCAAGACTCCCTAGGTAATGAATCTATGGTGGTATATCTAAAGCCAAAGCCCCAAGATTTGGAGCGCACCGAAAGGATTGTATTGAATGGAAAGCATGAAGGGAAATATTTCCATGCTGAAACCATTTTGAGTAAATGTCCTTCGAAATATGAGGATGCTCCAATCGCCATTAATCCATAAAATAACATAAGATGCAATTTCAAAACGAGTGGCTCTGGTTGGGTAACTTAGGTCAGTTCTTTATCATTCTGTTGTTTGTATCCTCCTTGTTTAGTCTTTTTTTCTATTTCAAGAACCAACAAACAGAAGAGGTCAGTTACCTTAACTGGGCAAGAACCTCTCTTTGGACCCATGCCATTTCGGTGGTAGCCATATTTTCTGTGCTATTTGCTATCATTTTCTTTCATCGTTACGAATTTTATTACGCCTGGAGGCATTCGAGCAATAGTTTGCCTGTGTACTACATGATCTCCTGTTTTTGGGAAGGCCAAGAGGGTAGTTTTCTGTTATGGATTTTCTGGAATGCCTTGATTGCACTGGTTTTGCGATTCATTGCAGGAGCAAAGTGGGAAAGCCCAGTGTTAACCATCATAGCATTTACACAGGTTGCATTGAGCTCCATGTTGTTAGGTTTGGAGTTTGGCGGAATGAAAATTGGTAGCAGTCCATTTGAGTTTTTAAGAACTGCTCGTCCTGATTTTCTTCAAATCCCCGTGTTGGGATCCATTGGAGTAGAGAATTACTTACAGATCTTTAATGATGGGAACGGTTTAAATAAACTACTCCAGAATTATTGGATGGTCATTCATCCTCCAACTTTATTTTTAGGCTTTGCACTAGGTGTGGTTCCATTTGCATATAGTGTTGTAGCCGTTTGGAAAGGGGAGTCTCGTTCATGGATACAGCCCGCTTTAATATGGAGCTTGGCTTGTATCGGAGTTCTCGGAACTGGTATAATAATGGGAGGTTTTTGGGCGTATGAGAGTCTTTCTTTTGGTGGATATTGGGCCTGGGATCCCGTAGAGAATGCCTCGTTACTTCCTTGGTTGATTATGACCTCCGCTGCCCATCTGCTGCTCATTTCAAAAAATACAGGAAGACACATTTTTACTTCTCATCTACTTACACAGCTTTCTTTTTGGTTGGTCTTGTATGCAACATTTTTGACACGTAGTGGTATTCTTGGAGAAGCAAGCGTCCATTCGTTTACTGATTTAGGACTTTCAGGTCAATTACTGATTTTTTTACTCGGGTTTATTGCATTGAGTGTTGCTGTTTCTATTGGTGATTCAGGGCTTAGGAAAAAGTTTAGCTACGGAATACTGTCTTTATTCTTGGTTTCAATCATTCTTTCTTTGATTTGGCCTGAGTCGAGTAAGACTACATTTCAAACGGCCTTAAAATGGACGGGTATCGTCTTGTTCTTTGCTGCATTGATCTGGATGGTCATCAACTTTTTTAGGCGTTTCAAAACGAAGTTAGATGATGAGCATTGGAG
>JAYYCN010000007.1:0-5615 GCA_036161795.1 Bacteroidota bacterium | reverse complement strand
ATCTATTAAAATGTTCGGAAAAGAGTTCCCCGTATCCCTCGGGCAGATTATTGCATTATATGCATGGCATGGTGAGCATCATTTAATGCAGATTACCCAGGCTATTGCGGCGGATTAGTAACTATTGAACTTTAATTTATGATATCCTGTAATGTCTGAATAATCCTAAAATTTGGAATGGGACTTTTAGGAAATCAGTGAATTTTATTTTAGATCCATCGATATCAGACCAATTGCGAATAGGTATTTCAACCACTTTTTGCACGATTTCTTCTCCATACTGTTCTTTTAACCGAAGCAATATTTCTACATCAAATAACCATTTAGTGTAAAACGGATTGTTGAAGATCTCAAGATATTCATGATGGAATATTTTGGCACCACATTGGGTGTCGTACACTTTCCAGGATAATCCTAAGCTGATAATGGTTGCGAAGATTCTTCCCGTTAAAAAACGAAATCTCGTGCGTTTGATATTGGAACCCAAAATTGCTAAGCGGGATCCCATTAAAATTTGGTGTTCGTTTCTTTTGAAGTCAAAGAACCAAGGAATTTCCTCTAATGGAGTGGCCATATCTGCATCCCAAAAACCAATAAAATCGTATGTATCAGGCTTGTTTCCGCTAAAATAAAAATCGGTATTGGGACGGTTTAATGATTTGTTAGCGGCAAATAACATTCCACATCTTACCGTTTCTGCTTTACCTTGATTGTTAAAAAAATGTAGGTAATGCAATCGATTGCTGATGTTTTTGTTTGATTCTAAATTTAGAAAATCGGTTATTATATCTTCGGTGTTATCGGTGCTGCCATCGTTTGCCAGTATGATAGAAATGGTTGCATATTGCTTTAAAAAGTTTCCGATATAGCCTAAGTCAAGACGATTTTCTTCGTTGTAACAGGGAATGACAATACAAACGGATGGGAGCGACATGTTGATCAAAAATAGGACAAAAGGTGGTAAGTGCCTTTATTAATTCAGATTAGAAATACATAATTCGGAAAAGCCAAGAGTGGAGAGTAATTTTGCAACAATGGCTATCTATAAAAACATACTCCAAACCATAGGCAATACGCCGTTGGTGAAAATCAATCAATTAACGAAAGATTTTCCATGTACGGTATTGGCAAAAGTGGAAACCACGAATCCTGGGAATTCCATCAAAGATAGAATGGCGCTGAAGATGATAGAGGATGCCGAAAAATCTGAAGCATTAAGGCCTGGGGGTGTAATCATTGAAGGAACCAGTGGAAATACGGGTATGGGACTAGCTATTGCAGCAGTAATTAAAGGTTATCGCTGTATTTTTACAACGACAGATAAACAAAGTAAAGAAAAGGTAGATGCGTTGAAGGCATTTGGCGCAGAAGTAATCGTTTGCCCTACCGATGTTGAACCTGAGGATCCACGAAGTTACTACAGCGTGAGTTCTCGTTTAGCAGAGGAGATTCCTAATGCATGGAAACCCAACCAGTACGATAATCCGAGTAATGCTCAAGCCCATTATGAGCAAACAGGACCCGAACTTTGGGACCAAACAGAAGGGAAAATTACTCATTTGGTAGTCGGAGCGGGAACCGGCGGTACTATTTCTGGTACGGGGAAATATCTTAAAGAGCAGAACCCAGATATTAAAATCATTGGAATTGATTCTTATGGTTCCGTATTCACGAAATACAAGCGAACCGGAGAGTTTGACAAGAATGAAATCTACCCCTACATCACCGAAGGTATTGGTGAAGATTTCCTTCCCGAGAATGTGGATTTCTCTGTGATTGATCATTTTGAACAAGTAACAGATAAAGATGCTGCGATCATGACCCGCAGAATCCCAAGAGAAGAAGGAATTTTTGTGGGTAATTCAGCAGGCGCTGCCATGGCTGGATTAATGCAAGTAAAGGATCAATTTAAAGAAGGGGATGTTGTTGTGGTGATCTTTCACGACCACGGTACGCGTTATTTAGGAAAAATGTTTAACGAGGAATGGATGCAGGACCGAGGCTTTCTTCCTAGTGAACCAACAAAAACAGCACTGGATTTGATCCAAAACCACAAAGAGTTACCGATGGTATCTATTTTGGCAAACTCAAATTGCCAAGAGGCGTTTGATAAGATGCAGAAATATAAAATCTCTCAGATTCCTGTGGTTGCAGATGATGGGGCGTTTGTTGGAAGTATTGAGGAGAGCCACTTATATAGACGAATCCTTCAGGAAGGGTGTTCGTTGAATACTCCTGTTTCTCAAATCATGGGCGATCCTTACCCTGTGGTTGGTTTTGCAGAAACGATTGAGAATATTTCTAAACTGATTAACGAGCACAACACGGCTTGTTTGGTGATGGATATGGCAGGAAATTGGCATATAATTACCAAGCAAGATATCATTCAAGCCATTTCAGCGGAAGCATGACTTCTGTTTTAAGTCAGGTTATTCATTTAATTAAGAGAATTTTCAAGGTGGGAATTAAGATAAAAACAGCAGAGCAAATTGAAGGGATTAGGGCGAGTAGTCAACTTGCAGCGAAGACATTGAAACACATGGAGCAATTTGTAAAGCCAGGTGTGACAACCGCTGAGTTAGATAGAATTATTGAAGAATACGTTAGAGTTAATGGCGCATTGCCCGCAACCAAGGGATACCGTGGTTTTAAGCATGCTTCATGTATCTCTCCGAACGATGTGGTTTGTCATGGTGTACCAAATGATACCAAACTTCAGTCTGGGGATATTGTGAATATTGATGTCACGACCATTCTAGATGGATTCTTTGGAGACACCTGTAGAATGTACTACGTTGGTGAGCCCACTGAATACGCCAAGAAATTGGTCGATACAACCCGAGAATGTCTTCAATTAGGAATGAAAGAAGTTAAGCCGGGTGCATACTTGGGAAATGTGGGAGCTGCCATCGCAGAGCACGCACACAAAAATGGATACAGTGTCGTTTATGAGTTTTGTGGTCATGGAGTAGGGTTGAAATTTCATGAAGAACCAGATGTTCAGCATATCTCAGAAAGAGATACGGGTCCTGTTTTGAAAGAGGGAATGGTGTTCACCATTGAACCTATGATTAATGCAGGAAAAGCGCGGTGTAAGATTGACCGCAGGGATGGATGGACGGCACGAACTATAGATGGACGATTGTCTGCGCAGTTTGAGCATACCATCGTGGTTACCAAAGATGGGTTTGAGGCATTAACGGATGTTTACAAGGATTTCTGAATGAAATTAACCACAATACACAGCGGGAATTTTAAGTTGGATGGTGGAGCTATGTTTGGCGTTGTTCCTAAGCAACTATGGAATAAATTAAATCCGGCAGACGAGCAAAACCTATGTAATTGGGCCATGCGTTGTCTTCTTGTGGAAGTAGCTGATAGAAAAATCCTGATAGACACGGGTATTGGTAACAAACAAAGCGAGAAGTTTTATTCTCATTATCATTTGAATGGTCCATATTCTTTGGATGCTTCTTTACATTCAGCAGGAGTTTCCCATGGCGATATAACCGATGTCATATTAACACATTTACACTTTGATCATTGCGGTGGTGCCGTGATTCGTGATGGTGAGAAATTAATAACGGCGTTTCCAAATGCAACCTATTACAGCACAAAAGAGCAATGGGAACATGCATTAAATCCAAATCCCAGAGAAAAAGCTTCGTTTCTGAAAGAGAATACCGAACCCATTTTTGAAGCCGGGCAATTGGAATTTGTGAAGGAAGGCGACCTTATTGCAGGTTGTATCGAAGTAATTGTATGCAATGGGCATACTCGTGGAATGATGACGCCCCTTATTCGTGTGAAGGATGATTTAAACATCTTGTATGCGGCCGATCTTTTTCCGTCTTCGGCTCATTTGAAGCCAAACTTTGTGATTTCCTATGATATTGAGCCGCTAAAAACCATGGAAGAGCGCACGCGTATCAATCAACTCGCGGAGCAAGGTAACTGGTTGTACTATTATGAACATGATCTGAATACAGAAACCAGTGAGGTTGCCTTTAATGAAAAAGGGCAGCCTATGGCGGTTAACCTAAGGTCATTATCTGAAGTACTTGCTGAGGTCTAATTCTTCTCCTGTTTCATTGGCATAAACCTGTTGAATAGCTGAGAGCCTCTCTTGCTGTTCTTGTTGTGTCTTTGATTGACGGAACAATGCCGCTTTATACCAAAGCTCAAACATAGATTTATTATTCTGAGCTTGATAGCATTGCGCACCAATTTGATATATCCGAGCATCAAACGGATTAAATGAAATGGCTTTTACGACCGTTGTTCGGGCCAAATCATAATTTTTTGCGTACAAGTGAGCCTGTCCAATCATAATGTATCCATCTGGATCTTTGGGTCTTGCATTGGCGTAATTTTGCATGACCGTAATGGCGTCATTATATTTTTTATTTCTCAGTTCAATTTGATACTTCGTAAACAAGGCTTGGCTAAATTCAGGGTAAATGTGTAACGCTCTGTTGAGATAATACCGGGCGCTGTCATCCATGGATTTAACTGCGTAGGCATTACCTAGGTAAAACCATACTTCGGCAGAAATACTATCTATTGCTGTGTAAGTCTTGAGCTTAGCAATGGCCTTGTCAGGGTTATTCTCTTTTCTTAACGCGCTGATACCCTCAACATCTAGGGTAGATGGGCGTTTAATAACGCAACCTAGGGCCTTTTGGTCAACGGTTGGAGCAAATACCGTTCCTGTGGGTGGGTAGTAACCATTTTTAAGTCGGTTTTGATCCATATAAGCATTATAGAAAATGGTGTAGTCCCATGGTTTTTCTGAACGATCATCAAATCGGGTGAATCCAACTCTAGCGTTGGGGTAATTACGTAAGTAATATTTAACCTGGTCCATTCCGTATGAATTAATGTAAATGGTCGAATCGGTATTTTTAGATAGTACCTTTTCCGCTAGGTAATCAGAGCACGGTTTTAAACTTGCGAGATAATAGTCAAGCTCATAATCACCGTATGCACCCGACACACCTCCAATTAACTCATTGAAGTAAACATAACTGAGATTCGCATTTTTTAATATGAACGATGCTGGAAGAATTGTGGGGAGCAGCGCTATAGCTGCGGCTATGGTAGGTTTAAGTTTAATCCACTGGCTGAGCTTGTAATAACCCATTACTCCGATAATAATGAAGCCAGGCAGTGTGAATAAGATGTGACGTAAACCACCGTATACGGAACTCCCTTGGATATAGATGTAAGCGATAGGAAAAATAGCCGCAAACAAAATCAAGAACTCCTCTTGGTTGTAATCTTTTCTTTTAATCCAAGTGCCGATGATGTAAAGAATAATTCCTAATAAAACACCAATGGGCAATGTGATTAAAACGTATTTACTGAGATAATAAGGAGGTAGCTGATCAGAATCGTACAGTTTCCCTTCGAATAATTGTCGTAAACTAACTTGGAAATCGGTAAATGACTTTAAGGCATTCATCGGATTTTCGATGGGAGAACTCCACCCATAGGGCCACCAATATATGGCTGCGATGTAGGCAATAATGGATGCCAAAGCGAATCGACTAATCCATTTGGTGAAACCCTTCCATTTCAAAGCACGGAATGAATCCCATCCAATATGTTGGATA
>JAYYCN010000006.1:0-4163 GCA_036161795.1 Bacteroidota bacterium | reverse complement strand
CTCATCAAAAGACGAGGCTAGTGTGGCTGTTGCACAAGAGGAAATGTCAGCGGCCGTAGTGGAGAAGAAGTGCGATAAGAAAGACGGAAAGAAATCTTGTTGCAAGGATAAAAAAGTAACGGCTAGTACCGAGGCTAAGAATTGTGACAAAGGCGCTATGAAATCTTGTTGCAAAGATAAAAAGCACGCGGCTGCTAAATCCTCAAAGAAGGGTTGTAGCAAAGATGGTAAAAAAGATTGCTGCAAGAAGAAAACAGCTTCTGCTGACACAAAGAAGTGTGATTCTAATAAGAAGGATTGTTGCAAGAAAAAAGCTGAAACTAAATCTTAAAAAAAATCTAGTAATAAATAGTTAAAGAGGCGCCTACTAGCGCCTCTTTTGTTTTTTATCTCATTAACTTTGTGGCATGGCTGTCGATCGCTCCTTTCGAAGGATTGTTTTTACCTTAATGACCTTAGTTACCATTTCCGTAATTACCATTGGCTTATATCTGTATTTTAACTATACAGCAAGGAGCACCCTGCCATTAATCGTACCTCAAGAAGTAGAGGAGTTTGCACATTTTCAAACAAAGAAAATGCGCGATAATGGGGGAATCAACCCTTCAGCAGAATATGTGACTCTACTTTCGGATTGGATTAGTACTCAGTCCTATTTTGAGCATATAGATAAACCCTCTGATCCAGGCATAGGTCTATTTACTGATGTTGTGTACTTCCGAGCCAAAGAAGCAGAATGTGTTGGATTAAGTCTAACTTCTCCGGTAAGGTTTGAATCCTTTTTGGATAAACTAAAGAGTAAGGGTATGATTGGATATACCATTGAGCAACCAACTTACAACTACATCAAAATTCCTAATTCACCATTATACCTGGCCTATAAATATAAAGCTCTGGTCTTACTGAAGAGTCTAGCTGATTCGGCGGCATTGGAAATTGAGGCAATGGAAGGCTTGATGGATTCTATTTTTGATCCCGATAAAAAGAGTTTTATTCAAAACCCTGCCATTCAGGCACTTTATGAAGCTAATTGTCAGTGGGTTTATGCATCTAAAAAATACGGTTGGGGTGGAATTTCTGCTGATGCTGGTAAATCAACACATTTTGAGGTAGAACCTAATTCTAGCCAATTAAAAGAGTTGGATAACGAAGAACGGAATACCCAACAATGGATTGGAGCAGAAGTTCAAAACATTCACTGGTTTGATGCGTTGATAAAAAGGGTTTACGAATATTTAAAGAACGAAGAATATGGATGTTAACGAAGCTTTAGAAAAAAGAATTCTCATTATTGACGGTGCGATGGGTACCATGATTCAGAAGCATAAACTGAATGAGGAGGATTATCGAGGGGAGCGATTTAGAAATTACCCACATTCTCTAAAAGGGAATAATGACCTATTGGTTCTAACACAGGCACATATTATCGAACAAATTCATCTAGATTTCTTGAAAGCCGGAGCAGATATCATCGAAACCAACACGTTTAATGCGAATTCGATTTCGATGTTAGACTATCATATGTCAGATTTGGTGGTTGAATTGAATACTCAGGCTGTTGAAGTAGCGATAAAGGCGCGAAATCGATATCTACAATTGGAGGATCGCCCTATTTTTATTGCCGGTGCCATTGGTCCTACCAACAAGACCACAAGTCTTAGCCCAGACGTAAACAATCCAGGATTTCGAGAAGTGTCATTCGATGATTTAGTTGAATGTTATGGCCAACAAGCACGAGCTCTAATTGATGCGGGTGCTGACCTTTTGTTAGTTGAAACAGTTTTTGACACATTAAATTGTAAAGCTGCATTATTCGCTATCAATACCATCAAAGACGAGTTGGAGATTAATATTCCAGTGATGGTCAGTGGCACGATTACGGATGCTTCAGGTCGAACGCTAAGCGGACAAACAACAGAGGCATTCTACAATAGTATTTCGCATGGTGATTTATTGAGTGTAGGTTTAAACTGTGCACTTGGGGTAGATCAAATGAGGCAATATGTGGAGGAGTTATCGCGGGTTTCGTTGGTGAACGTCAGCTGTTACCCTAATGCCGGCCTTCCCAACGAGTTTGGAGAATATGATGATACACCTGAGCATATGTCAGAGGTTATCGCCGATTGGGCAAAACAAGGCTGGGTAAATATCGTTGGAGGTTGTTGTGGTACCACACCAGAACACATTCGCGCAATTGCGGATAAAATGAAGAACATCTCACCAAGAGTTATTCCGGTCGAGGTCTAAGTGTCTGATTGACACTTAGTTGTCAGTGAAAACTTCATAAAAAAAGTTAACTTTGCATTTTAATTCAATGGAAGAAATTAAGACTGAAAACTTGTCCTCAACAACCTTTGATTTGTTTCCAGGAATCGAATCTACCGACCACGAACAGCTTTTATTTTGTCAGGATAATGCGACTGGTTTAAAAGCCATTATTGCCATACATAATACTGTTTTGGGTCCCGGTTTAGGAGGAACGAGAATGTGGAGTTATGCTCATGAAAAAGATGCAATCAAAGACGTGTTGCGTCTTAGTCGCGGAATGACTTACAAAGCCTCTGTTGCTGGACTAAATTTAGGTGGAGCAAAGGCGGTTATTATAGGAAATCATAAAACACAAAAATCTGAAGCTTTGATGCGAAAGTTTGGACGGTTTGTTGAGAATCTTAACGGTAAATATATCACAGCAGAAGACGTTGGAACTACCACGCGTGATATGGAATATATTGCTATGGAAACCGAAAATGTTGTGGGCTTACCGGAATTCATGGGTGGGGGGGGTGATCCCTCTCCAGTTACCGCGTATGGAACTTACATGGGAATGAAAGCGTCCGTAAAAAAAGCGTACGGGAACGATTCACTGAGTGGTAAATCAGTTGCTGTTATGGGTATTGGTAAAGTCGGGTGGCACTTGTTGGAATACTTACACAAAGAAGGTGCTAACTTGTACGTGGCTGACTTGAACCAAGGTATATTGCAGCAAGCAACTAGGGAGTTCGGAGCTATCGTCGTTTCATCTGAAGATATGATCACTCTGGACGTTGATATTTTTGCGCCTTGTGCATTGGGTGGAATATTGAATGATCAAACCATTCCTCAATTGAAATGCCAAATCATCGCTGGTGCTGCAAATAACCAGTTAGAGGATGAGACTATTCACGGCAACCAAATTAAGGATATGGGCATTGTTTATGCTCCCGATTTTGTGATTAATTCTGGAGGTTTGATTAATGTTTACAGCGAGCATAATGGTTATGTTAGAGAAATCGCTATGAGCCAAACTGAGAAAATATACGATACTATCTTGCAAATAAATCAAATGGCTGAGGATTTGGGTTTGAACAACCAGCTAGCAGCAATTACGCACGCTGAAAAAAGAATCCACGATATGAGATTAGTGCGCAGCACATACTAAAATTTTCGCTTCATATAAGCGTTTTGAAAAGTCCCTTATTTAGGGACTTTTCTATTATTTTCGCTGCGTGATTCCATTACTTTCATTCTTGAAAGAATATAAAAACAGTCACGCGGCTGCTCTTGCCTTAATCTGGTTGGCATTTTTGTATTCTTGGGTAGGATTTACGGCTGAAGCACCTGCCGGAGGACAAGATTCTTGGAATCATTACTTGTTTGCTCGTTGGAGTTTTAAGCATCCGGAATTGATTTTAGATTTATGGGGGAAACCCTTTTTTACAGCATTGGCCGCTCCATTTGCACAATTTGGGATAAAAACCATTTATTTTCTGAACACAGCGTCAACGTTGGCAACTGCTTGGTTGACTTATTTGACTGGTCGGAAACTGGGTATGAGAAATGCGTGGATGTTGATTCTACTCATGGGATTACAGCCGGTTGTGTTGGCTAATTTTTATTCTTCTTTAACGGAACCAACCAATGCGCTGGTTTTGGTGTGGGTGATGTATTTGATAGTCTCACATCGATACACGGCAGGAATAATTGTGGCATCATTTTTACCCATAATTCGTACAGAAGGGTTAGTGCTTATTGGTGCCCTAATTCCATTTCTTATCATGAGAGGTAAATGGAAGCATTTACTCTATTTGTTATCGGGGACATTAATTTTTGCTTTAATCGCTGCACTGATATCAGGTGAATGGAATTATTTCATTGCTCATAACCCTTACTTTAGCTTTGAAGCA
>JAYYCN010000005.1:0-8114 GCA_036161795.1 Bacteroidota bacterium | reverse complement strand
CATTCTTTTGCTTCGTTATTATCCATTTTACCCGTAGGAATGGCTTCTCCTCCCTTATCCAGCTCATGAATATTATGAAGAACCTCGGCGAGTTTAAGTTCTCCATCATCTGTAAACATAGAGATATCTGCTAAGATGCTTACCTTTTGTCTTAGGTTAGAAGCGAATTTTCTACCATCTGCCACTGATTCTAAAATCAATCCGGTTTTATTCTGGCCTAATACTTTGTGCAATCCAGGCATTCCTGTTACGGATACAATGTCTTTCAATTTCATCAAAAGCAAATTTCTGCAAAACCTTTGTCATTAGCAACTGCTTTATGGTTTATGGTTTTAGGTTAATAGTTTCTTGTAACCATACAATGGTCGCTGGTTTCTAAGAGCTATGCACTGGGAACTAGTAAACAGAAACTTGGAACAAGAAACTATAAGTTCCCACGGTTAGCTTGTTCGCGTTCGATGGATTCGAAAAGGGCTTTGAAATTTCCTTTACCAAAGCTTTTTGCTCCTTTTCTTTGTATGATCTCATAGAACAAGGTTGGACGGTCTTCCACAGGCTTTGTGAAAATTTGTAATAAGTATCCATCTGGATCTCTATCAACTAAAATATTCATTTTGCGGAGATCATCTAAGTTTTCTTCAATATCTCCTACACGATCTAACACGTCATCATAGTAAGTATCAGGAACATATAAAAATTCAATCCCTCTTCTTCTTAATTCACCCACCGTTTCAATAATATCGTGCACCTCAATTGCGATATGCTGAACACCTGGCCCATTGTAAAAATCGATATACTCCTCGATTTGTGATTTCTTTTTTCCTTCTGCTGGCTCATTAATTGGAAACTTAATCCAACCGTTTCCATTGCTTACCACTTTACTCATCAATGCGCTGTATTCAGTGGAAATATCTTTATCATCAAAAGTCAAAAGCAGTTTGAATCCCATCACATCTTCGTAGAATTTCACCCACTCATTCATTTGGCCAAGCTCTACATTTCCTACACAATGATCTACATATCGTAAGCCAACAGGAGACACATCCATTTTATGTGCCGGCTCTTTGAAACCAGGTAAAAACGGACCGTTATAATTTTTTCTTTCTACGAATTTATGGACAGTTTCACCGTACGTACATATACCAGATATAACCACGGTTCCATACTCATCCTCGAAAGTGGTAGGTTCCATGTAGGGCTTTGCTCCTCGTTTTATTGTTTCCTCAAAACTTTTGGTCGCATCGTCTACCCACAAACTCAAGAACTTCACACCATCACCATGCTTACGGTGGTGATCTGAAATATCTGAATCATCGGTCAAACTAGTAGTTAGGACTAGACGGATTTTTTCTTGTTGTAAAACATAACTAGCACGGTCTTTCACACCCGTTTCTGGACCCGCATAGGCCACTAGTTCATATCCCCAGGCGAATTGGTAATAGTATGCACTTTGCTTGGCATTACCCACAAAAAACTCAATGTGGTCTGTTCCATTTAATGGTAGAAAGTCGGTTGCGGTCGTTGCTTTTTCCAATACGTCTGTTTCCATGTTTCAAAATTAGGAATTTTTACTCATTCCCGAAGATGACTTTCTATTAGTAGGGGTCAACATCAAAATCCACCCTTAACCCATTCATACCCTTTTCTTGGAGTAGTAAATGATATCTACTCATCAAAAACTCTTTGATTTTGGAGGCTGATTTTTCCGCTGGATCAAACTTTACCAAGAATATCCTGATGAATTGATTCTTTACTTTAGCTACTGTTGGAGTAATTGGACCTAAAAAGGAATCAGCCAAAACATTTTTGCATATGTTATTGTAAATCATAGCTCCTTGTATGACCACCTCTTCCTTTTTATGTCTTAATCGCACTTCGATTAACCGCCCATACGGAGGATAATGAAAGGCCTTTCGGCCTTCTAAATCTGCATCCGCAAGTCCAAGGAAATCATGATCTTGGAGTGCTTGAAACACATGATGTTTGGTTTTATACGACTGTATAAACACATGACCTTGTTGAGAACCTCTTCCTGCCCTGCCTGCTAATTGGTAAAGCTGTTGAAAAGCTCGTTCCTCGGAGCGAAAATCAGGAATATGGAGGGTTATATCTCCATCTGGAACTGCGATGAGCGCAACATCATCAAAATCAATTCCCTTAGCCAGTAATTGTGTACCAACTAGGATATCTACCAATCCATTTTCAAAATCTGTAATAATTCGTTGAAAGTCGCTTCGTTTTCTAATGCTTTGTTGATCAAAACGCGCAATTCTTGCTTGTGGGAACATGGTTTCTAACTCTTCCACCCATTTCTCAGTTCCTGCTCCTTTTAGTGTGAAATCCCCACCGCCGCAACCGGGACATATTTTCGGCATATCCTGCTGATATCCGCAATAAGTACAACGTTGGTTAGAAGAACTCTTGTAATATGTCAATGTGATATCGCATTGCACGCATTGGGTATTATAACCACATAAAGCACACTGTATGTATGGTGCATACCCCTTGCGGTTATGGTATACAATGATCTTTTCTTGTTTCTTTAGCGCTTGCTCAATGGCTTCTTTTAGAGGATCTGAAAGCAACCCTTTGTATCGGTTTTGCTGCTTAAGCTCCTTGAGATTTAACCAATGCCACTCCGCAAAATTTCTATCCTCATAGCGCTTAGAAAGCTCTACTTTTTCAATTTTACCCATCAATGATTGCTGCCACATCTCATACGATGGAGTGGCAGAGCCCAGGAGTAATTGGGCGTTTTGTTGCTTTGCCAAGAAAAATGCAGCATCTCTTGAGTGAAAATGCGGTCTCTTTTCAAATTGCTTATACCCTGGCTCATGCTCTTCATCGATCACAATTAATCCAAGGTCAGTAAAAGGAGCAAAAACAGCACTTCGGGTACCAATAAGAAATTGAATTTCGCCTGTTTTAATTTTTTGATACAACTCTGTTCGCTCCGAGGTTGAATAATAATGATGCCATACACCAATTTCAACATCCAAATACTTACTAATACGTGTTACTAAATTCTCGGTAAGGGCTACCTCCGGTACAAGGAACAAGACTTGACGACCACTATCTAGTGTACGTTTGGATTGCTCAATGTATAGAAGTGTTTTACCTGAACCTGTAACCCCATACAACAAAACGTGTTTACCAACATTGATCGCTGTGGTAATCTGCAAATTGGCATCCAATTGTTCTGGGGTCAGCTCATATGATTGGCCCTTACCCTCAGTTGAATGATATAGTTCTACTTGCTCCTTATAAAAGGTAACCAACCCTTTTTTCTCTAGTGCCTTTAACGTCGAACGTTGAAGATCATTTTCTTTACAGAAAACCGTACTTTGCTGAGGAACCCCACCTTTACCCAGAAGTTTGAGCATTGCTTCGTATTGTTTGATAGCGCGCTTTTCTAGCTCTTGAATGACCCGATTGGCTTCATCGTCTTCATTCCAAATATCTGTTGCGGCTAGCATCTCAACCATTTTGGGTTTGTAGTTTTGTTTGAGTTCTTCCTCCATGGTGATGATGCCTTTCATGTACATGGATTTGATCAGCTTCATGACGCTCTTTTGATCAAGAATTTGCTGTACGTCTTCCACACGAATGCCCTTATCATTCAGAAGCGCAGCTAAGATTTGATTCTCTTTATCATCAAGTTCTAATACATCATCGGGGTAAAACTCAGGGTGAAGCTTGATTTTTGTTTGTGATTGTACCCTAAATCCCGCTGGTAACGCTACTTGCATCACCTCTCCAAGTGGTGACATGTAATAGCGAGCAATCCAATTCCAGAAGTCCTGTTGAGACTTACTCACTATCGGCTTTTCATCTAATAACTCGAGAATATAATTGGCCTGATATCCTTCTGGAGGATGCTCTCCTACTTCCCAAATAATTCCAGAATACACTTTTTTCACTCCAAATGGAACCGCCACCCTTAAGCCGGGCACCACAAACTCATTCCACTCAAACGGAATTCGATAGGTGTATAATTTGGGCAGTGGCAAGGGCAATAATACCTTGGCAAACAATGTTACTCTCTCCACGGATAAAACAAATTTAAGGGTTGCTTCCCGCTCAGAGAAACTTAAGGCGCAACCTTATCGTATAGAAAGAATAAGACGTATCGATAAATGATGATAATGAACAACCCAGACATCAATGAAACAACGAATAATTTTTGACAACGCAAGCACCACTTCTGTGTTATATCCGATTTAGACACCAACCATACAATGCTATTCAGCCATGTGAAGAGAAGTGCAACCCCTGTTATAGCAATGATATCGTATGGTTTTTGATCTGATGAAAACGGCCAAAAAGTTGACATCAAGGTAAACATTAATAATGCGATTGATGTAAATAATAGAACCCACCGTTTAATTTGGTTAAGCCCTGTTACTTTAACCACGGTGTGGTATCCAAAAATCAAATTCCCTCTGTGTCCCGAAACATCTTTTAGAATATCTTTAACGGTGAGCAAGGTTAAAAGTCCAGTAAAGAGAGTGATCAAACCTACTTTTGGCATAGAGAAATGAATCCAAATCGCCACTAACGGAGCAATGGTGAGCATGCCTGCACTTAACTCCCTTAAAAAAGGCTTTTTCTGTAGTTTATGTGAATAGAACCAACCAAAAAACTGAATACATAGAAAAAACAAGCTCGCTTTTACAGAAGCTAAAACAGCGAAAACCAAACCGATCGTATTAAAGAGAATGTACAAATTTGCCAACTGCGTGTTTCCAACCGCCTGGCTCATTAGGGCCATACCTGGTTTATTCACCCAATCCTTTTCTTTATCGTAGAATGCATTGATTATAAATATACTGGCCACCGTAAATACAGTGGCTAAAACCATTCCGTGAACCGTTGTATCTGTCAGAAAAAACCAAAAGGCTAACTTTTTAGATTGTTCACCGTGTTGCAAAAGGAGGATGTATGCGGAAAGGATATACTGTGAAGCCGCTAATAGTATAAGATTGTACCAGCGGATAACTCCGAGGAAATAAATAAATCTTAATATACTCCGATTTGAGGAGAACGACATGCTTACATTTTATGGATCACCTGTAGATTGTGGCCTTCCAACATGGTTTTTGCTTTCTCGAGATCTTCAGTAAACCCAAGCACAAATCCACCGCCGCCGCTGCCACAAAGCTTTAAATAATAGGCATTGGTTTCAAGGCCTTTTTCCCATAAGTGCTCCACATTTTTTGGGATCATCGGTTTGAAATTCTGGAGGAATAGTTGAGATATCTCTTTCACTGAATTCACCAATGGCTTGAATTCACCTTTGAGAAAGTGTTTCACAGCACTGTCGTTATGTTTCTTCAACTCCGTTCTAACCATATTCCTAAAACCTTCCTCTTTAAGCCTTTCTAGGAAATGCTCAACCAGGCCTTTTGTTTTACCAGGACTACCGGTGTTAAGTAAAAAAATAGCTCCCTTACCATTGGACTGCTCAATTGGCAAACCAACCGTATCTAGATTGCCTTTACCTTTCATAAGAATAGGTAAATTCAAATAACAAATCATGGGATCTAGGCCTGAACTGGTACCATGAAAATAACTTTCCATGATGGCTAAAACATTCTTCAATTCCACCAAATTATCCCCCATCATGATATCGTTAGAAGTAATAGAATTAACAGCATATTTCGCGTAAAGTGCAGCTACTAATGCCCCAGAAGAACCAACCCCGAAACCTTGCGGAATACTGCTATCGAAATACATCCCTGCCTCAAGATCTGATTTTAATTGTTTAATGTTAAACTTTACCGGTAATTCACCGGTAAACTGCATTTGCTCTAAATGCTTAGTAAATCTCAGAATACTCTTATTCGAACGTATTTGAGCATCCGTTGGCTCTTTATCCGGCACTTCAAATTTACCTTTGAATTGATTGTAAGGAATGCTAAGACCCATAGAGTCCTCAATTATACCGTACTCTCCAAATAGTAATATTTTGGCGTAAAAGAGCGATTCGTTGATCATGTTTAAAGTTTAGTCGGTTTACCTCCCGTATCACTACAAAGGTACAATCCATTTTGGCAATAAGGTAACAGCTCGGTGTTGATAAAGTTTTGAATTTGATCATGATAACGGCCATCATATAGCAAATGAACATTGGCGCCTGCATCAAGCGTAAAACACATCGGAATAAGGGTTTCATTTCGATGTTTCCAAATCTTTTCTATTGCCTCTAATGTATTGGGCTTCATCAAAACATAGTATGGGATGGATGACATCATCATGGCATGTAATTGCAATGCCTCTGACTCCACAACTTCAATAAACTGTTGATCATCACCCGTTTTAAATGAGCTTAGTAGTGAGCTTAAACTCTTGTGCGCCTGTTGATACCTAGCCTGAGTGTAGGCATGTTCTTTAAGCAGAGCATGTCCAGCTGTGCTACTTACCGACTTCTCGCCATCTTCAACAATTAAAACGGCATCTTTCCAACCTTGAAAGTTTGGGTGTATGGACCCAGAATATGGAACAGCAAAATCATCCGTCGACTCCAAGACTTCCTCAAATTCTCCCCATAAACCAGGTTCATTGTACACACTTCTACATGCACTTCCACTGCCTAAACGAGCGAATTTCGAAACCTTTTCCCAGAAAATCGGATCTGTTTCTTCCCATCGACCATCAAGCGCAACCAAGCACGAAGCTAAAGCACCAAATCCAGCGGCTGAGCTCGCTATACCTGCTCCATGTGGGAAATTATTTTCGGAGTAAATCTCAAAATGATGCTCACTTATCAACCCCAATTCTGGAGTTACTCTTTTTAAAAATGTTTCGATCTTCGGTAAAAACGAAGGTTTTTCTTTGTTTGCTAAGTAAAATTTGATGGTTGGACTTTCACCATTTCCCACCGGAGAAATCACCATCCGAGTGGTTGCTCTCAAATCGTTTAACGTCCAACTGATACTAGGATTTGCGGGTAGTTGGGTTCCACTTTCCTTCTTACCCCAGTATTTCACCAGGGCAATGTTACTCGGACAGGAGTATTTGACTTCTTTATTCACTGCTTTGCAATTACTTCATTCCAAGGTTGAATATTAAATTCATTTAATTCAGCCTCGTATTGTTCTAAAAATATTTTATTCACCAATAACATATCACCTCCCCAAGCACCCAACCATTTGCAGAGTCCTCTAGGTATCGCTTTTAACCCTAGCGACTCATAAGGACGTTTTAACTCCAGTAATTGAGATAATAGGGTTTGATACATTTCCAATCCTGTTTCCAACACCATGGTATTATTGGCTTCGGCGATCAACCGGCTCACATGTTCCAATTGGCTTTTATAAAATTCATCTTCCCAAAGACGGTCCAATTTATCCGAAACCTCTTTACTGCTCTCTCGAGAATCTATTTTACTCCCTGTAAATGCTATATACCAATCAGCGGTAAGGTCTTCGGATATTACCCATTGACGAAAGTGAATGGCATCGTTAGCCAAGGAAAAACGTAAACTCTTTCCTACTTCTGCAATCGCGACATCGTACCCACTTCCACCAAACACATCTTGTTGTACTTTAAATGGATCCAACCGAAAGATGCGTGATATCAATGAAATAAAAGTACTGCTGCTGCCTAATCCAAAATTTCGATCAAACTCCAATCGCGTTTCTAATCGATAAGACTTTCCTTCTTGCCAAAAATCATTTCTGACCATTTCAATGATCTTCGACAAAAAATTAGCGTCATCGGAATATTCAATCCACTTATATTCAAGCAAGTCATAACTCGCACTCAACCAGGTATCACCTTCATGGTTGACAGCATTATAGGTGAGCGTAGGTTGTGTATCCTTCGGAGTATCATACACAAAAACATCCAACCATTGGCCTAGTTTTGTGGGGAAAGCAAATGCCTCTAATCCCTTTAGCACTGCATATTCCCCGGTCAGCATTACTTTGCCAGGAGCAAAATAACTCTGCATTATTTTTTCACCTTTTGGTCAACGGGAATACCTCTGAGTTTTGAGAATATTTCCACGGCTGCGCTAAAACTCACCACCTTATCTTTGAAGTATTCAACAATTTGAACTTTCTCGTCTTCGGTGGCCTCTAATTGATTCAAAATATTCAACAAATGCATTT
>JAYYCN010000004.1:0-3048 GCA_036161795.1 Bacteroidota bacterium | reverse complement strand
TTCCATGGCTGCATGGGTATTACGTTTCGGATTATTCATTTTTGGAGACCCAGGTAACGGTCTTTGGATGATTGTACTGTCCTGTATTGTCTATGGTATGGCCTTCGACTTTTTCAATGTATCTGGTTCCTTATTTATTGAGCAAAACGTAGACAAAAGGGTAAGATCTAGAGCGCAAGGAATTTTTACAATGATGGTGAATGGGGTTGGAGCCGTTATCGGAAGTATTGGTAGTGGATATCTAATAGGCACCTACTTTACTAATCTCGACAAGAGCCTCATGTGGCAAGAAATATGGGCTAGTTTTACCATTTATGCGGCCATCATTGCCGTAACTTTTGCGTTATTCTTTAGAACACCTAATACCCCATTAGAGAAATCGACTATTTAAATCGGTCGTAAGAATTCTGAGGTGGTTTATCTCCTTCCCAAGACTTCGGAATATATAAAAACTCAGATCTAAGGGATTTGTGCCAGTGATCGGATTTCCAGAACCCGAGTAACACTCCGGTAATCAAACCGGCAATATGGCCTTCATGGGAAACACCCGGTTGTATGGGCAAAACACCCCACCACATACTTCCATACCATAAACACAATGCAAGAAAGAGCGCTCGTGCACGTATATTCTTAACCCGAAGCGTCTGAAGAGCAAGAAATCCTGCAAAAGAATAGACCCAAGATGATGCTCCTATATGATTCTCACCAAAATCTCCAAGAGCAAATAGAATCAAACCCGAAAGAGGCCATTGCCATATAAAAAAATAGCCCCAAGCCGACGGATATAAAAGCCAAAAAATAAAACCTAAACCCAACAAAGAAATCACATTACTCCATAAATGATCAAAATCACTGTGTAAGAATGCACCTGTTAAAAACGAATAAAACTTTGAGAAATCCCGTGGATGTGAACCCCAAGCTGTTCGTACATGATTGTCAGTAAAAACATGAATAAACACTAGGAATAAACATAAAAGTAACAAATACAAAAAGGATGACATCCTTTTGTTTGTAATTGAGGTCATAAACGGATGGACTAGCGGATCGCTAACTTTTGCGTTTTGGATGTATCTCCACTTTTAATTTGGAGGAAGTAAACGCCTTTGCCTAGGTTTGCATCCATCACTGAAATGCGGACACGACCTTCAGCAAAATCAGATTGCTTCAAGGTATGAAAATAGATTCTTTTTCCTAAGACATCAGAAATAATGATACCCGCATCTGGATATTCATTTGCACTGAAGTCGAGATTAACATGAAAAAAAGACCCATTTACTGGATTAGGTGTTAATCTAAACGAAGGACCACCTAACAAAGGCTTGACACTTGCAGCTTTAAGTGCTGAAGGGAGTAAAAACATGAACGACATAGCGAATAACAGCGCCTTGAGGGATTTCATTCTTTTACGAAAATGCAAAAAAAAAGGCATTTTACAAAATGCCTTTTTTTGTTAATCAAAGAGATTGATTACTCAGCGCTTTCTTCAGTAGCTTCTTCAGTTGCAGCCTCTTCAGTTGCAGCTTCTTCAGTAGCCTCTTCAGTTGTTGCTTCTTCAGTAGCCTCTTCTGTAGTAGCTTCTTCAGTAGTAGCTTCTTCAGTAGTAGTCTCGTCAGTTGTTGTTGTCTCTTCAGTAGCAGCACCTTCTTCAGATGCGCCACCACCACATGCAGCGAAAGTAAATGCTGCGATTGCCGCTAAAGCGAAAGTGATTTTTTTCATGTTTTTATACGTTAATTTTAATTGAGTATGCGACAAAAATAAAGGGAAAAAGAGAATAAGCAAAAGAAAGATTGCATTTTTTTAAAAAAAGTTAACCCACTGATAATAAGGGAAATCCGAGATAACCAACAGGAATTTCTACCAATTTGTTGCAGAGTCCTGTAAACTTTTGTGCAACTCTGTGCTATTTCAAGCCTTATTTTGTTGTCTTTATAACATGGGGAAACAAGCAGTTGTTATAGGCAGTGGTATAGCAGGATTAGCAAGCAGTGTTCACTTAGCACGGAAGGGCTATCAGGTGCTGGTTCTCGAGCAGCATGCTACGTTTGGTGGCAAACTGAGCGTATTTAATTCCAAGGGGTACCGCTTTGATATGGGACCTAGCTTGTTTACTATGCCCGACTTCGTTTATGATCTGCTCGATGATGATCTTTCCGAACAATTCAATGTTCACAAATTAGACACCCTATGCCATTATTTTTGGGATAGTGAACAACCCTTTCGGGCGCATTCCAACCTGGATCAATTCGTAAAAGAAGCCAGCCAATACTTTTGTGAGGATGAACACAAAATCAAATCATTCTTAGAGAAATCAAAACTAGTTTACGACATCACCTCACCGGTCTTTTTAGAAAACAGCTTGCATAAAATTACCACCTATATATCGAAGACTGGAATTAAAGGCATAGCGAATCTTTGGCGATTGGATATGTTCAAAACCATGAATAATGCCTTGGAACAACGATTTTCAAGCGACAAGCTCATACAACTATTTAATCGCTATGCTACTTACAATGGTTCTAATCCGTACCAAGCGCCCGCCACCTTAAATGTAATCCCGCACCTAGAGTTTCATTATGGTGCCTACTTGCCTAAAAAAGGCATGCGCTCCATAGCAGAAATAATCTATGAACAGGCAACCCGATTAGGTGTAGAATTCAAGTTTAATTCCACCGTGAACAACATTCGGAAGAAATCTCATCAAATCGTCGGTATCCAAGATGATTCCGGAGTAGAATACCCATGTGATATTTGCGTATCGGATGTTGACGCAAAAGTATTGTATCGCAACTTACTAAAAACTGAAGTTCCAAAAAAAATCGCTAAAGCCGAAAATTCTTCGTCTGCACTGATTTTTTATTGGGGAATTGGTAAATCATTTGAAAACCTGGACGTTCATAATATCCTGTTTTCAGGAAATTACCGCGAAGAATTCAATTATCTCTTCAAATACAAAACCATTCAATCAGACCCCACTGTTTACATACACATTTCATCCAAAGCACTCCCAAATGATGCACCCGAAGGATGCGAAAACTGGTTTGTTAT
>JAYYCN010000003.1:0-2869 GCA_036161795.1 Bacteroidota bacterium | reverse complement strand
GGTATTGAATGATATTCCAAAAGGGAAAATATGGATTTCAACTCTTCAACATCGAAATAATCCTGAGTTAATTTCAAGAATGAATGAAAAGGGAGTTTCGGCTGTTTCACTAGACGCCATACCTCGTATTTCCAGGGCTCAGAGTATGGATATTTTAAGTTCTCAAGCAAACTTAGCCGGATATCGGGCAGTTATTGAGGGAGCGTATCACTTAGACAAAATCTTCCCTTTATTAATGACCGCCGCCGGTACAGTAACTCCCGCTAAGGTATTAATTTTCGGAGTGGGTGTAGCGGGTTTGCAGGCTATTGCAACGGCAAAACGATTAGGCGCTGTTGTGGAAGCCACTGATGTTCGCCCTGAAACCAAAGAACAAGTAGAGAGTTTAGGTGGGAAATTTATTGAAGTAAAAGGAGCGAAAGTGGGGTCTGAAGGGGGTTATGCTAAAGAAGCCACCGACGAGTACCGAAAAGCGCAAAGAGAAGCCGTGAATAAATCTTTGGCAAAAGCAGATTTGGTAATTACAACGGCATTGGTTCCCGGGAGAAAAGCACCGGTTTTGATTGATGAAGAACAATTATCACTCATGAAAAACGGAAGTGTGATTGTGGATATGGCTGCGGAACAAGGAGGTAACTGTACCCAAACAAAGGCCAACACGATAAGCAATCACAATGGTGTTAAAATTGTGGGATCGGTTAATTTACCAGCCAGTGTATCAGGAAACGCCTCTGATTTATTTGCTAGAAATATTTGGGAGTTGTTAAAACTGATAGGCCCTAAAGGAGATGTTTCTTGGGATCTCGAAGACGAAATTGTTCAAGGTTGTTTGGTTTGCCACAATGGTGAAATACGTTTAACCTCTTAAATCTATCATTAAATAAAATGAGTACAGTTTTTCAATTTATAGGTGAAAATATCACATATATCTACCTCATCTTGCTGATGGCATTCGTTGGCGTAGAATTAATATCGCACGTACCTAGTGTATTGCATACCCCTCTCATGAGTGGAGCAAATGCGATACATGGAGTGGTGTTAATCGGTGCTATTATTGTTTTAGGTAATGCAGAGGCGACGGACTATTTTTCGTTAATCGTTGGATTTGTAGGGGTTTTTGTTGGAACCTTGAATGTTATTGGAGGGTTCGTAGTAACCGACCGTATGTTGGAGATGTTCAAAAAGAAACCTAAGAAGTAAACCATGAATTATTTACAAGAAATTGCGTATCTCATAGGTTCTGTCGGTTTTATTGTGGGCATTAAAATGATGGGGCAAGCCGACTCGGCCCGTCGAGGGAATTTAGTGGCTGCATTTGGAATGGCAGTAGCGGTGTTCGCAACACTTTTCTTAGATAAGTCAGGCTTTCATATCATTGGAAATTTATCCTACATATTGATTGCCATTGTATTAGGAACCATTGTGGGCACCTTGATGGCCAAAAGAGTTCAGATGACAGCTATGCCTGAAATGGTATCCATTTTCAATGGAATGGGTGGTTTAGCCGCAGCATTGATTTCTATTATTGAATGGACGCATTTAAAGCACGTAGGAGAAGCTGTAGAACTAGGACTATACGTACCGATTATAGCAGGTTTAATTATCGGAACCATTTCCTTTACTGGAAGCATGGTGGCTTGGGGGAAGCTCAACGGGAAGCTTGGCGATTTTAGATTTCCCGCACAGCAATACATCAATGCGATCATTTTGGTGTTCATCATTGCCGCAGCCTATTTTACGTATTCTGAAGGGATGGCGTCAAATATTCCATGGTTCTATGTAACACTCGGGGTTTCGTTAGTGTATGGTCTACTGTTTGTATTTCCAATTGGAGGTGCTGATATGCCGGTGGTCATTTCATTATTGAATTCATTTACTGGTGTGGCAGCAGCGTGTGGCGGATTTTTATATGATAATAATGTCATGTTGATGGGTGGTGTTTTAGTAGGTTCGGCAGGAACTATACTCACCATTGTAATGACCAAAGCGATGAATCGGTCACTTACCAATGTACTCATTGGAATGGCAGGAAGCGGAGGCTCCGGTGGTGGTACTGGCGCATCAGGTGGAAGTGTTCGTGAGGTCCAAGCAACGGATGTGGCTATCATGTGTAAGTATGCGCAGAAGGTCATTATTGTACCTGGATATGGTTTGGCAGTTGCCCAAGCACAACACGTATGTCATGAACTAGAACTCCTATTAGAAGAAGACGGAGTAGAGGTTAAATACGCCATTCATCCTGTAGCAGGTAGAATGCCTGGCCATATGAATGTTCTATTGGCGGAATCAAATGTAGAGTACGATAAACTCATTGAAATGGAGGATATCAACCCTGAGTTCCCAACGACTGACGTTGTATTGGTGGTTGGGGCAAATGATGTGGTGAATCCTGCTGCTAAAAATGACTCTAATAGCCCGATTTACGGAATGCCAATACTCGATGTCGACACGGCGAAGCAGATTGTGGTGCTAAAACGAAGCATGAAGTCCGGTTATGCAGGTATTGAAAATGCCTTGTTCTTTGATCCGAAATGTGGAATGTTATTTGGTGATGCCAAGGATAGTATCGGTAAATTAGTATCCGACGTGAAAGCCTCGTAATTCACTTTGGTGAATGCATTGTGGGTAACTGAGATGAATCCCGTTTTGCGGAATGGGGTAAATGGCGGAGTTTTGTACCCTTAGAGTGAATACACAACAATCTAAAGCCCTCTTGGTCCTAAAAGACGGAACCGTCTTTGAGGGAAACGCAATTGGAAAAATAGGAACCACAACAGGAGAAATTTGTTTTAATACCGGGATGACCGGGTACCAGGAAATCTTTACCGACCCATCTTACTACGGGCAGATTATTGTCATGACTACAGAT
>JAYYCN010000002.1:0-4427 GCA_036161795.1 Bacteroidota bacterium | reverse complement strand
ACCGTTGCTGCCTCAAAGTAAACATTAGGTTCAAATCCTTTGGATAACCAAAACTCAGGGAAAATGGTATTGAATGCACTAAAAAGGAAAGCGGCTCCTGTGCTGAGTGCAACCAAGGTATCCATATTTGCGTATCCCTTGGTTGCTTTCTTGTATGCACCAATAAAGAATGAATTTCCAAAGTAAAACAACACCAGTATCGATAAACAAAACGATATCCATTTACCTGCCTCCCAACTCCTAAAGAACACGCCAAAGACAAAAATGAGGATCGTCAAAATGCTAGAGGCAAACAATCGCTTTTGTAAATCCTTGAAATAAGCCTTACGAGCTTCTTCCTGCTCTTCTTCCGCATGAAACTCATTCAGTAATAACTCATAACCAACAGATTGTAATGCTTTATGAAGTTCTTCTTCTGTAGCATCGTATTCGACTAGTACGGAGTGTGTGGCAAAATTCACAGAAGCCTGTTTAACGCCGTTCGTGTTTTTTAATATGGATTCAACACTTGAAGCACAGGCAGCACAAGACATCCCTGTAACAGGGAAGGTGTTGGTTTTCATGTTTCAAAGTAACCGACAAATATCGAACTTGTTAAACGAATTTTAATTTTTTTGATAATGCTGAATTTACAGACGCAGTAAGTCAAACACCAGACGAAAAATTCCTTTCTGACAAAAACGGTGTCATTCCTCATGCCATCGCACAAAATGACCATAATAAATGTAAATTCAATCGTGCATAAATCAGATTTTGCCTTTTCTTATAAGGAGCAAGAACGAGTTATGGAGCAAAACATTATTCAACAAAGCCCGTGGTAAAAGGCTTTAAACGGGAAGGTTTACGATTTTATTCTAAACATAAATTTACCAATAGCCAAACTTATATTTGCTGCGTGAAGCCAAGTTATCCAATAACTTACTGTGTGATTTTCGCCATGCTCGTTAGTGGTTTCACGAACGCTCAATCAATTATAGAAAATGGTACTCTTGGATTATTTGGGGATACAGGCACTGCCGTCTACGAGGTAACGACCAATGCATTTGGTAACAGCAAGGTCAAAAATGGGACTTATCTTTTTGAGTCTCATCAAGAAATCAAACAAACCAATCCCATCCTAATTTCTGAACAGATTAAAGGGGCGTATCGATCAGGGAAGAAACACGGGATTTGGGTCATCAACTTCAAAAAAACGGCCTTTGTAAATGAAGGATTCAAGAACGGTCAACCACAATTCAACAAGACTCAAACTAATATTTTTGCTCAAGGAGCATTTAATAAAGGCAATCCATCGGGAAAATGGGTGGCAGAAGGATATCAAAACAGCAAGGATACCCTGTTTCTGTTGACTTGCCAATTTAAAAATGGCTGGGTAGATGGGAAGGTGAAATATGTTTCTCCATCAGATAAAACTCTGGTTGAAGGAAATACAAAGCAAGGATTAATGAATGGCAATTGGTATTTCAACTATCCGAACGGAAACAGAGAAATACGAACTTATGACAAGGGGATATTGTTGTTCTTACTTCAAACGTCGGGATCTGACACCTTAAAGGAATTAGTTTTTCCCATAAGCCAAGCCTGCCAAAAGGCTCTGATTAACAACACCGATGGGGATAATCCATTGGTAAATTTCCCTATGAGCTATACTTTTAGCGATGGCTACCCAAAATCTTCCAAATGGAATACCTCTCAGGGGCTAGGAGAAATCAGAATAAAAAAAATCGACTCTATTATAGGTATTTTTATGCCCAAATGGAAAAAGAACGTAGGAATTGCCATTGGTACTAATAGGTGTCGCTATCCCCTAAGTTCATTGGAGGCCAAGGAAATTAACGATTGGTTTATACTTGATAAAAAGTTAAAAGAGGTTACAGCATCACTGAAAGATAGTATTGCTTCATTTAAGAATCTCCGTATATCTCCTGAGATAAGCATGGCCTTAAACTTTTCACTTAGACAAGATGAAATCATAAAAAAAACAAGAGCATGGAGAAATATCATGGAACGTGGTCAACTTGTGTATTATTACCGAGATGGTCAGTTATTCGAATATGCCAAAAACCTATTGGGAAAGGACAAATGGAGTGATACTACGATCATTTATAAAGGCATAAAATCAACAGATTTTTTAGGCTTTTTATGTGATAATTGGGTCGAGAGAATAGAACAAACAAAAGCATTCCAATATAGCCTCAGTCAAGTTAAATCCCGACTAAATTTATCCCGAGAAATCATCAATCTCACGGTTGAAATTGACCAGCGAAAAGTTCAAATTTTAAATCGGTTAAGGCACATTAACGGAGACTCCACCTTCTTTTTTAAGGGCTTTACTCACAAAATAAATGGCATAGCTCTAGGTGAAGAGTATCAAAAAAAGCTCGAGCAATTCTTAAATGAGACCGACATCAATATTGAACGTCAATTGGGACATAGACTATCAAAAGACCTTGACACTTTTTACACGTTCATAGAATATCTAGTTGAAGCAAATAAGCAACTAAACGTGATTGATTCGTTTTATACTGAAATTCGCATTGATGCATTTACATTTGAGCGATATCCCGTTAGGGTCAAGAAACGTTTTCATTTGATATTTTCAGAGCTCATGAATCACCTGAATAATGAGGCCAAGTTATTGCCGTTCCAATCGAGATGGAATTCTTTACAAACCATTTCCGAGATACAACAGAATATGTATTACCTCAAGGATGCGAATACCAAATTCATTGAAAAAAAATGGGCAAAATCAACAGATTGGAAACAGCGAATAAACTTATTTAGAGTAAAGCGTTGATTAGGAAACCATACATATTGCTACTAGGTTTGATTTTGCTATCCTCAAAAATCTCTTATGCCCAAAAATTGGAAAAATCGATCTCGAATTCCACAGGCCTCTGGCTTGGGAGTTATACGAAGTATCGCATCACAGATAAATGGTTCTACTATGGTGAGTATCATTATCGTCGCCGAAATGATTTTATAAATAATATGGCCCAAATATACCTAAGATTTGGTGCAACCTACCGACCGAATAAAAGCATGGAATTGACTTCAGGCGTTGTTACACCTATTTATTGGGCACCAAATCAAGAGGCACCGAACATAGATAAAAGAGTCATGCAATATCGTTTTTGGGAACAAATGTTATTTGTTCAGTATTTCGAACGACTAAAATTATACCATCAGATTCGAACCGAACAACGATGGAAGCGTGATTATGAAAAGAAATCTCCCTTTAAATTAACCCACCGGTTTCGATATAAAATCAGTACATACATACCACTGAATAACCGTCATATCGTACCAAGAACCATATTTGTCTCACTATACAACGAGATCTTCATTCAAGCAGGCAGAAGCATCACCTATAATCACCTAGAAGATAATCGCATGTTTCTTGGAGCGGGGTATGTACTTAACGAAAACATGCAAGTCCAATTGGGTTACATGTTAACCTACAGGCATAAGGGAGACCCATACGAATATGAATTTAGACACATTCCACGTGTAAGTTTTTATCACGGTATAGATTTTTCTCGCAAGATAAAAAACCGAAAGAATATCCCCATCTTAATGGATGAGTTTTAATCCTTACCTAGGAAGGCGTTTAAATCTTCGTTGTTTCCGTAAAGCACTAAAATGTGATTTTCCTCTAACTTCCAATCGTCTGAAATCACCCCTTGTATTTCCGATACGGATCGTGTTTTACCTAGTACACTCTTAACTTCTTTCTTTTTTATGAGTGTAACGACCTGCAAATTATAGGTCTCACGCCAATGAATACTACCCACGGTTTTACCAATGAATTTCTTGGGAACTTTCGCCTCAATCAACGAATACTCCTCATTTAATTCAAAGGAATCCACCACGTTACTCAAGCATAGTTTTTTAGACAAACGCTCTGCAGTTTCTTCCTCAGGATGAACAATTTCATCAACACCTATGGCCTGCAACACTTTTTCATGCAACGGATTAATGGCGCGACTAATCAAACGATTGACCTTAAAATTTTTAAGCATGGCTGTTACCATAATATTGGCGCCTTGTTCCTCTCCAATGGCCACAATGACAATGTCCGTCTCTTTCCAAGGTAGACCCTTCATCGTAAATTCATCGGTCGCATCCATGCAAATGGTATGAGATAAGCTTTCTTTTAGATTTTCAACCTTTGATTGATGGTTATCCACCCCAATCACTTCATTGCCCATGGCCGTAAGTTTTTCTCCTAAAGGTGCTCCAAAATTCCCCAAACCAATGATGATGTATTTCATAATGTGCGTTAGTTAATCGTTATTTCTTCTGAGGGATATCGATAGTTTTTCTCCCGTGTTTTCTTAAAAAAGGCAATAATCAAAGTTAGTGCACCCACGCGCCCAACAAACATAAGTGCCATTATGGTGATCTTAGCTGCAGTACCCAAAGAA
>JAYYCN010000001.1:0-2874 GCA_036161795.1 Bacteroidota bacterium | reverse complement strand
TTAAAACGATAATAACTGTAATACCATGCCCCCCACAATATAAAATGCACCCACTTATCAGGATGCAAAGCCTGAATAAATGGAGGAAACACTAAATTTATAACTCCCTTAGGTTTCAGTGTTAAATAAAAAACAAATGCTCCCCACAAAATAGAAGGGAGCATTGATTTCTTCATTGTAATAATTATTAAGGTTAAGCCCCTACCATTTCTTTGTAGGTTTCTGCGTCCATTAATGTATCTACTTGGCTAGGATCAGTTAACTTAATCTTTATCATCCAACCGTCGCCATAAGGATCCGAGTTTACGTCTTCAGGTGCTGACTCTAAACCGTCGTTCACTTCTAAAATCTCACCAGAAACAGGCATGTAAAGCTCACTCACTGTTTTCACAGCCTCAACTGAACCGAACATCTCCTCGGAATCTAGTGTCTCACCGTCTGCAGTGATATCAACAAACACAATGTCGCCTAATTCGCTCTGAGCAAAATCTGTGATACCAATTTTTGCTTCGTCACCTTTAACCAAAATCCACTCGTGGTCTTTGGTATACTTCAAATTTTCAGGAAAGTTCATACGTATAAATCGTTTAATTTTTTTTCTTCCAGATAATCCCCAATAACTTGGCTAACTCTTGTCTCAGACTGTTTCTATCTATAATAAAATCAAGAAAACCATGCTCCAAGAGGAACTCGCTACTTTGAAATCCTTTAGGTAAATCTTTACCTATGGTTTCGCGAATAACTCGCGGACCCGCGAATCCAATCAACGCTTCAGGTTCGGCAATATTAAAATCGCCTAACATAGCATAAGATGCAGTAACACCTCCTGTTGTAGGATTAGTCATTAGAGAAATATAAGGGACACCGGTTTTGTTTAACAAGGCTAATTTAGCACTTGTTTTGGCCATCTGCATAAGTGAAAAAGCTGCTTCCATCATACGGGCTCCCCCGGACTTAGATATCATCAAAAATGGAGTTTTTGTTTCCAAACAATGATCAATCATTCGAGCAATCTTTTCTCCAACAACAGAACCCATTGAACCACCGATGAAAGCAAAATCCATGCATGCGATGCCCAATGGAATGCCATTTATTTTTCCGTGTGCTGTACGCACAGCATCTTTAAGTCCTGTTTTACTTTGGGCAACTTGAATCCTATCGGAGTAAGATGCTGAATCCACGAATTTCAGTGGATCTCCAGAGGTTAAATCAGCATTAATCTCTGTGTATTTTCCCTTATCGAATAGTAAATCGAAGTATTCAGTCGAAGAAATTCGATCGTGAAAATCACAACTCGGACAAACGCAACTGTTATCATACCATTCCTTTGCAGGAAATACCTCTTTACAGCGACGACATTTCTCCCACAAACCATCGGGAGTTGGTTTTTTATCCTTTGTTTTTGTGAGGATTCCGGAAAGCTTTCTCAGATACCATTTGGAATCTGATGGTTCTTCCATTTCAAAATCGTCGTATCCGTTACCGGCAATAGCCATTTTCTTAATTTATGCGATGGTTACAGATGAATCGAGGTAAACGTCTTGAACTGCGTTTAACAGCTCCACTCCTTCAGCAATTGGCTTTTGGAATGCTTTTCTACCAAGAATTAAACCAGCACCACCCGCTCTTTTATTAATAACAGCGGTAGCTACTGCCTCTTCAAGGTCTCCTTGCCCTTTACTTTCTCCACCTGAATTGATCAAACCTGCTCTACCCATGTAACAGTTTGCAACTTGATAGCGAGTAAGGTCAATCGGGTGATCAGTCGTTAATTCATCGTATACTTTTGGATGTGTTTTACCATGTTTTGTAGCCAAGTAACCACCATTTGTAGTTGGCATCTTCTGTTTGATTATATCTGCTTGAATAGTAACACCCAAATGATTAGCTTGAGAGCTTAAATCCGCCGCAGTGTGGTAATCTTTTCCGTCTACTTTGAAACCGCTATTTCGGGTGTAACACCATAGGATAGTTGCCATCCCTAAAGAATGAGCTTCTTCAAATGCTTGGGCTACTTCAATGATTTGACGGTTACTACCTTCAGATCCAAAATAAATAGTCGCTCCAACTGCTGTTGCACCTAAATTCCAAGCTTCCTCAACCGAACCAAACATTATCTGATCGTAGGTATTCGGGAATGATAAGAATTCGTTGTGATTCAGTTTAACGATAAAGGGAATTTTGTGTGCATATTTACGTGAATTCATTGCCAAAACTCCGTAAGTAGAAGCCACTGCGTTACAGCCACCTTCAATCGCTAATTTTATGATGTTCTCTGGATCAAAATACGATGGATTCGGGGCAAAACTTGAACCCGCACTGTGTTCTATTCCCTGATCAACAGGGAGAATGCTCAAATAACCGGTATCGGCTAATCGACCGTGGTTATATAAGGATTGTATAGATCTTAAAACCTGAAGATTGCGGTTTGACTGAGCAAATACGCGATCAACAAAATCACTTCCAGGAATGTGAATATTTTCTTTTGGGATAGTAGTACACGTGTGGTCCAGTAAGTGAGATGCATCACTTCCTAGTAAGTTTTCTATCTTTGAATTAGCCATTTTTTTAACTCTTTTTTACGATTAATTTCGAACAAAAATAACCAATTCTGAATGATAACAATAGAGGAAGTGAATACAAGGCCACAAATGATGGAAATCTTTGAAGTAAGACGAAAGGTTTTTGTTATTGAACAAGAGGTAGACCCTAAGGAAGAATATGATGAATTTGAAGAAAGTTCAAAACATTTCCTTGCAAAACATGATGGTATAATCTGTGGAACTTGTCGCATCAGGAATACGAGCAAAGGAATAAAACTAGAGCGATTCGCTGTATTAAAATCCTATCGCGGTAAAGGCGTTGGTGCTGCCT